>JAGWVB010000232.1 GCA_018971105.1 Burkholderiales bacterium | reverse complement strand
ATGTACGGCCAGATGACGGCCGGCAGCTGGATCTACATCGGCAGCCAGGGCATCGTCCAGGGCACGTTCGAGACCTTCGTCGAAGCCGGGCGCCAGCATTACGGCGGCAGCCTGCGGGGGCGCTGGATCCTCAGCGCCGGGCTCGGCGGCATGGGCGGGGCGCAGCCGCTGGCGGCGAGCTTCGCCGGCGCCTGCTCGCTGATCATCGAATGCCAGCCCAGCCGCATCGACTTCCGGCTGCGCAGCCGCTATCTCGACGAGCAGGCGAGCGACCTCGGCGACGCGCTGGCCCGCATCGAGCGCCACCGCGCCGCCGGTCGCGCCGTCAGCGTCGGCCTGCTCGGCAACGCGGCCGAGCTGCTGCCCGAACTCGTGCGCCGCGGCGCCAGGCCCGACCTCGTCACCGACCAGACGAGCGCGCACGACCTCGTCCACGGCTACCTGCCCGCCGGCTGGAGCGTCGCGCGCTGGCGCGCCGCGCAGGCCGACCCGGCGCAACATGCCGGGCTGCGCGCGGCGGCCGCGCGCAGCTGCGCCGTCCATGTGCGCGCGATGCTGGACTTCCGGGCCGCCGGCATCCCGGTCGTCGACTACGGCAACAACATCCGCCAGGTCGCCCTCGATGCCGGCGTCGCCGATGCCTTCGACTTCCCTGGCTTCGTCCCGGCCTACGTGCGGCCGCTGTTCTGCCGCGGCAAGGGGCCGTTCCGCTGGGTCGCGCTCAGCGGCGAGCCCGAGGACATCCGCCGCACCGACGCCAGGCTGAAAGCGCTGTTTCCGCACGACGCCCATCTGCACCGCTGGCTCGAGATGGCCGGCGAGCGCATCGCGTTCCAGGGCCTGCCGGCGCGCATCTGCTGGCTCGGCCTGGGCGAGCGGCAGCGCGCCGGCCTGGCGTTCAACGAGATGGTGCGTTCGGGCGAGCTGCAGGCGCCGATCGTCATCGGCCGCGACCATCTCGACAGCGGCTCGGTGGCGTCGCCCAACCGCGAGACCGAGGCCATGCGCGACGGCAGCGACGCCGTCAGCGACTGGCCGCTGCTCAACGCGCTGCTCAACACGGCCAGCGGCGCGGGCTGGGTCAGTCTGCATCATGGCGGCGGCGTCGGCATGGGGTATTCGCAGCATGCCGGCGTCGTCGTCGTCTGCGACGGCAGCGAGGCCGCCGCGCGGCGCCTCGAACGGGTGCTCTGGAACGACCCGGCCACCGGCGTCATGCGGCATGCCGACGCCGGCTACGCCGAGGCCGTCGCCTGCGCGCGCGAGCAGGGGCTGAAGCTGCCGATGATCGACCCGGTCGGCAAGGGGGCGCCGTGATGCTGCTGCGACCCGCCCGCCTCACGCTCGACGAGCTGCAGGCCATCCACGCCGGCGGGCAGGCGCTGCGGATCGACCCGGCGGCGCTGCCGGCGATCGGCGCCAGTGCCGAGGTCGTGCGCCGCGCCGCCGAGGGGTGCGCGCCCGTGTACGGCGTCAACACCGGCTTCGGCAAGCTCGCGAGCACGCGCATCAGCGAGGCCGACCTGGCCACGCTGCAGCTCAATCTCATCCGCTCGCACAGCGCCGGCGTCGGTGCGCCGCTGCCGGCCGCCACGCTGCGGCTGATCCTGGCGCTGAAGGCGGCGAGCCTGGCGCGCGGCCATTCGGGCGTGCGGCCGGTCGTCATCGACACGCTGATCGCCGTCCACAACGCCGGCCTCGTGCCCTGGGTGCCGGGCCAGGGTTCGGTCGGCGCCTCGGGCGATCTCGCGCCGCTGGCGCACCTGACGCTGGCGCTGATGGGCGAGGGCGAGTTCAACGTCGACGGTACGCGCGTGCCGGCGGCCGAGGTGCTGCGCGGCCACCGCATCGCGCCGCTGGCGCTGCAGGCCAAGGAGGGGCTGGCGCTGATCAACGGCACCCAGGTCTCGACGGCGCTGGCGCTGCATGCCTTCTTCGAATTCGAGCCCGTGCTCGAGGCCGCGCTCGTCATCGGCGCGCTCACCGTGGACGCCGCGCGCGGCAGCGACGGACCCTTCGACGAGCGCATCCACGCGCTGCGCGGCCAGCCCGGGCAGATCGATGTCGCGCGCCATTACCGCGCGCTGCTCGCCGGCAGCGAGATCCGCGATTCGCACCGCCGCGGCGACGACCGCGTGCAGGACCCGTATTGCCTGCGCTGCCAGCCCCAGGTCGTCGGCGCCTGCCTCGATTCGATGCGCCATGCCTCGCTCGTGCTGCTGCGCGAGGCCAACGCCGTCACCGACAACCCGCTCGTCTTCGCCGCCGGCGGGGGCGAGCTGATCTCGGGCGGCAACTTCCACGCCGAGCCGGTGGCGCTGGCGGCCGACGCGATGGCGCTGGCCGTGGCCGAGGTCGGCGCGATCGCCGAGCGCCGCATCGCGATGCTGATCGACAGCAGCGTCTCGCGCCTGCCGCCGTTCCTGACGGCCGATGCGGGGCTGAACTCGGGTTTCATGATCGCCCATGTGACGGCCGCGGCGCTGGCGAGCGAGAACAAGTCGCTCGCGCACCCGGCCAGCGTCGATTCGCTGCCGACCTCGGCGAACCAGGAGGACCATGTCTCGATGGCGACCTTCGCCGCGCGCCGGCTGCAGCCGATGATCGACAACACGGCGCGCATCCTCGCCGTCGAATGGCTGGCCGCGGCACAGGGCATCGAATTCCTGCGCCCGCTGGCGACGAGCCCGGCGCTCGAGCGCGCGCTGGCGCGGCTGCGCGAGGCCGTGCCGGCGCTGGTGCACGACCGCGTGCTCGCACCCGACATCGCCGCCGCCTGCGCGCTGCTGCGCCGCGGCGCGCTCTCGGGCCTGCTGCGCGAGCTGCAGGGCAGCCCGGCGCTCTGGATCCCGGCCTGAGGCGGTGCGCCCGGCCCGAGGCGTCGAACTTGCGACAATCGCGGGCTCAGGAGCAGCCCGCATGACCCATATCCTTCAATCCCTGCCCGCCGGCGAACGCGTCGGCATCGCCTTCTCGGGCGGACTCGACACCAGCGCCGCCGTGCACTGGATGCGCGCCAAGGGCGCCATCCCCTGCGCCTACACCGCCAACCTGGGCCAGCCCGACGAGAGCGACTACGACGAGATCCCGCGCAAGGCGCTGGCCTACGGCGCCGACATCGCGCGCCTCGTCGACTGCCGCGCCCAGCTCGTCGCCGAGGGCGTCGCCGCGATCCAGTGCAGCGCCTTCCACATCAGCACCGGCGGCGCGACCTACTTCAACACGACGCCGCTGGGCCGCGCCGTCACCGGCACGGCGCTCGTGGTGGCGATGCGCGAGGACGGCGTCCACATCTGGGGCGACGGCAGCACCTACAAGGGCAATGACATCGAGCGCTTCTACCGCTACGGCCTGCTCGCCAACCCGGCGCTGAAGATCTACAAGCCCTGGCTCGACCAGCGCTTCATCGACGAGCTCGGCGGGCGCAAGGAGATGAGCGAATACCTCATCGCCGCCGGCTTCGACTACAAGATGAGCGTCGAGAAGGCCTACAGCACCGACAGCAACATGCTCGGCGCGACGCACGAGGCCAAGGACCTGGAGTTTCTCGATGCCGGCGTCGAGATCGTGAACCCGATCATGGGCGTCGCGTTCTGGCGCGACGACGTGCCGGTGAAGGCCGAGCAGGTCAGCGTGCGCTTCGAGGAAGGCGTTCCGGTCGCGCTCAACGGCATGACGTTCCCGAACGCGGTGGCGCTGTTCGAGGAAGCGAACCGCATCGGCGGCCGCCATGGCCTGGGCATGTGCGACCAGATCGAGAACCGCATCATCGAGGCCAAGAGCCGCGGCATCTACGAGGCGCCGGGCATGGCGCTGCTGCACATCGCGTTCGAGCGCCTCGTCACCGGCATCCACAACGAGGACACGATCGAGCAGTACCGCCACAACGGCCGCCGCCTCGGCCGCCTGCTCTACCAGGGGCGCTGGTTCGACCCGCAATGCATGATGCTGCGCGAGACGGCGCAGCGCTGGGTTGCGCGCGCGATCACCGGCGAGGTCACGCTGTCGCTGCGGCGCGGCAACGACTACAGCATCCTGAACACCGAGAGCCCGAACCTCACCTACCACCCCGAGCGGCTGACGATGGAGAAGGGCGCCGGCGCCTTCACGCCGGCCGATCGCATCGGCCAGCTGACGATGCGCAACCTCGACATCGAGGACACGCGCGGCAAGCTCGGCGTCTATGCGCGCGCCGGCCTGCTCGGCGGTGCCCAGGGTGCGACGGTGGCGCTGCTGACGCAGGACCCCACGTAAGTCGGAGGCCGGCCGCGCCGGCCGCTGCCTACAATCCGCGCCGCAACACATTCCGAGGGAATCGACATCATGGACGAGAATGACGAGGGCGCGCGCGTCGGCCTGTGGGTGGTGATGGGCATCATCACGCTGCTGCTGTTCGGGATCATCGGGGGCCTGGTCGTGCGCCAGATGCATCTGGCCGCGGCCCCGGCGGCGGCCCCGGCGGCGGCGGCCGACACCGGCGCCCTGGCCGACGTGCCGCTGACCGGCGAACTGCTGGGCAAGGTCTACTTCGACCTCGGATCGGCGGCGCTGCCGCCCGCTGCCGCGGCGACGCTGAAGGCGGTGCTGGCGGCGGTGGACCAGGCCGGACCGGGCGCGCGCATCGTGCTCGCCGGCTTCCACGACCCCAGCGGCGACGCGGCGCAGAACGAGGAACTGGCCAAGCAGCGCGCGCTGGCGGTGCGCGCGGCGCTGCAGGCCGTGGGCCTGGACGCGGCGCGGGTCCTGCTGCACAAGCCCGAGTCGACGACCGGCAACGGCGCCGCGACCGAGGCGCGGCGGGTCGAGATCCGGCTCGTGCCCTGAGTGGCGAGCGGCTGTGGCGGTTGAAGGCTGAGCGGGCTCAGGGCCGTACGACCTTACGGCTGCGCGCTCAGGCGGTGACGCGGTCGCGGCCGCCGCGCTTGGCGGCGTAGAGCAGGGTGTCGGCGGCGCCGAGCAACTCGCGCGCCTGCGTCATCTCGGCGCTCCAGCGCGCGACGCCGATCGACACCGTCTGGCGCCGCGTCTCGACGCGCTCCTCGCCCGGCACCACGAGATCGTGTGCGCGCGCCGCCACGGCGACGCGCACGCGCTCGGCCAGCTCGACCGCCGCGCCCAGCTCGGTGGCCGGCAGCACGACGGCGAACTCCTCGCCGCCGACGCGCCCGACGATGTCGCAGGCGCGCACGGTATCCCTGACCGCGCTCGCCGCGAGCCGCAGCACTTCGTCGCCGGCGTTGTGGCCGTAGCGGTCGTTGACCGACTTGAAGTGGTCCAGATCCAGCCCCATCACCGCCAGCGGGCGGCCGATGCGGCGCGCGAGGTCGATCTCGCGCTGCAGCGCGTCGAGCAGGTATTTCTTCGTGTGCAGCCCCGTGCCCTCGTCCACCGTGGCCATGCGGTAGATGCGGTCGTGCAGCAGCGCGTCCAGGCTCTGGCGGCCGTAGAACCTGAGGATCACGTCGCCGACGCGGATCAGGTCGCCTTCCTTCAGCGCCACCGCCGCATCGAGCCGGACCTCGTTGACGAAGGTGCCGTTGGCCGAGCCGAGGTCGCGCAGCAGCACCTGCTCGCCCTGGCGGCGCAGCTCGGCATGGCGGCGGCTGATGCCGGGGCTGTCGAGCCGCGCATCGGCCTCGTGCGTGCGCCCGATCACCATGCAGGGGCCCTCGACGGCGTAGCGGCGGCCGATGTCCTCGCCGCTGTAGACGATCAGGCAGGCCTCGCCGGCGCCGGCGCCGCGGATCGCCTGCAGCAGCGTCGCGCTGCCCTGCTGGAGATGGATGGTCGACGTTTCCCACATGATGTGTGCGCCCTGCGTCGCTGCCGGTGTCCGGGTGCGAAGTATCGGCCCTGCCGACGCCGGTCGGTCTGCCCGCGATCCGTCAGCCCTGGGGCCTCAAAGCCGGCGTCGCCTGCAGGCGGCCGACCTCGAGGCCGTTCCAGTTCGAAAGCTTCAGGTCGCTGAATCCGCGCATGAAGGCGGCGTCGGCATCGTCCAGCGGCAGCAGCATCTCGACCAGCGCCGCCAGCGCCACCTCGCAGGCGCGGGCGTTGTTGCCGTCGTCGATCTTCACGGCGATGCCCAGGCCGAGTTCGGGCAGCGCGGCGCAATGCACGCCCTCGGCGCCGACCTTGCAGAACAGGCGCTCGCCCAGCCGTTCCATCACGCGCGTGTCGAAACGGCCGGTGCCGGCGACCATGTAGGGCGCCGCCGCGACGGCCGCGCGCAGGCGCCGCGCCGCGCGCCCATGGTCGGCGGCGAGGCCGACGCCGCTGCCGACGCGCGCGAAGGCGAGGGCGAGGCGGCGCAGCGGGATCGCATAGGTCGGGATCGAGCAGCCGTCGGTGCCGACCGGCGTGCGCGCCAGGTCATGCCCGGTCGCGGCCTGGATCGCGGCGCCGACCTCGCGCATCACCGCATGTTCGGGCCGCACGTAGCCGCGCAGGAAGGCGCGCGCATCGGCCGCGCCGGCCGACGCGGTCGAATGCGCCATCAGGCATCCGAGGCAGGCGAAGCCGGCATGCTTGCCCGAACAGTTGTTGTGCAGCGCCGACGGCGCCGATCCGGCCGCCGCGAGCGCCCTGGCCGAGGCGTCGTGCGAGGGCCAGTGGACGCCGCATTCGAGCACCGAGGCATCGACGCCGGCCTTCGCGAGCATGGCGGCGGCGGCGGCGACATGGCGCGGCTCGCCGCCATGCGAGGCGCAGGCGAGCGCGAGCTCGGCGTCGACGAGGCCCCAGCGCTCGGCGGCGCCGCTGGCCACCAGCGGCAGCGCCTGCAGCACCTTGATCGCCGAGCGCGGGAACACCGGGCGATCGATGTCGCCGATCTGCAGCTGCAGCGCGCCATCGGCGTCGACGACGGCGACGGCGCCGCGATGCGCCGATTCGACGCTGCCGCCGCGCAGCGCCTGGACGAGGACGGGATGGGCCTGCATGGCGCCGCCTTTGGGGCCGGGCGCTCAGCGCCGGATGAGCAGGCTGTCCTTGCTCACGCCCTGGGCCATCAGGTCGCGGAACCATTGCGGCGGCTTGCCGACGCCGACCCAGGTTTCCTGCGGGCGCTGCGGGTTGGCGTACTTGGGTGCGCGCGGCGTCGCGGCGGCGGGCGCGCCGGCCGCGCC
>JAGWVB010000010.1 GCA_018971105.1 Burkholderiales bacterium | reverse complement strand
CCCGCGGCGGCGGCGCCCCAGGGTGCGGCGGTGGCGCTCGCCGCCCCGGCCGCGAGCGCGAGCGCGTCGCGCCGCCTCACGCGGCCTCCAGCCCGAGCTGGCGCTGCGGGTCGATGTCGACGTAGCGCCAGAAGTCGCGCACGTAGAGGTTGCGGTCGTAGCCGAGGACCCAGGGATGGGTGAGGTCGGTGTAGATGCGGTGCACGTGGACCTTGTAGGGCATGTAGGCGACCCAGTATCGCTGCGCGTCGGTCATCAGCGCCTGGCGTTCGGGGCCGTCGGGCAGTTCGCGCTGGCGCGCGCAGATCGCGTTGTACGCCGCCAGGTCGAAGCGCGGCAGGTTCGACTGCCCGGCATTGGGTCCGTAGGCGAGGGCGAGGAAATCGTCGCCGTCGGGCTGGGTCGAGGTCCAGCCCACGCCCCACATCATCAGCTTGCCGGCGCGCGCGCTCTTGAGCTGCTCGGGCCATTGCGCGACCTGGAAGCGCATGCGGATGCCGATCGCGTCCATGTTCTTCTGCCATTGCTCGGCGAGTTGGCGGAAGGTCTGGTCGGGGCTGGTCGCGTACTCGATCAGCAGCGGCGAGCCGTCGGGCTGCTCGCGCCAGCCGTCGCCGTTGCGGTCGACATAGCCATAGAGGTCGAGCAGGGCCATCGCGCGCGCGCGGTCGAAGTCGCTCATCTCGCTCTTGAACCGCGGGTCGTAGCCCCAGCAGCCGGGCGCGATCGGCCCCTGCGCCGGGATCGCCTGGCCGCGGCGCACGTCGCGGATCTCGCGCTCGATGTCGACGGCCAGGCAGATCGCGCGCCGCAGCGCGACGCGCTCGGGCGAGTAGCCGCCGACCACCGGGTGGTTCATCGCGAAATACGACAGCGAGACATCGCTGCGCGCGTAACGCACCATGCCGACGCCGTCGCGCGCGAGATTCGGCGCCAGGCGGTTGTTCGGGATCGCGATCGGCGCGTAGTCGTTGGGCAGCACCTCGATCAGGTCCTGCTCGTGGTTGAGGAAGGCGAGCCAGCGCGGCTGCGGCTGCTCGATGATCGAGATCACGACGCGGTCGACGAGCGGCAGCCGCCGCCCCTTGAACTGCGCCGCCACCGCCTGCAGCCGCGCGTCGTCGGCCGGCGGCTGCTCGTCGTACAGGCGCTCGCGGTAGGTCGGGTTGCGTTCGAGCTCGATGCGCGAGCTGTGCGTCCACTGCGCGAGCCGGAACGCGCCGGTGCCCACCGGATGCGCGCTGATGCGGTCGCCATAGGCCTCGACGACCTCGCGCGCGACGGCGCCGGTGAACGAGCCGTCGGCGAACTGGTACAGCAGCCGCGGCGCCGGGCGCGCGAGCCGCACCTCGAAGGTGTAGCGGTCGAGCGCGCGCAGGCCCTCGACCGGCGCGTCGTAGTCGAAGGGCCGGTTCGCGGCCATCAGGCGGCGCCGCAATTCGCTCAGTCCGAGGATCTGCGCGTTCTCGAGGATGTAGAGGTTGCCGCTCTTCCAGCGCGGGTCGTAATGGCGCTTGATCGCGTAGACGTAATCCTCGGCGACGAGCTCGCGCGCGCGGCCGCCGAAGGCCGGATCGGGCGCGAAATGGATGCCGGGCTGGATGCGGAACGTGAAATGGCGGTAGTCGTCGTCGATCTCGGGCAGCGCCGCCGCCGTGGCCGGCCGCAAGGTCGCCGGACGGGCCAGGAATGCGAATTCCAGCGGTGCCTCGAGGATGCCGGCGATGACGATGCGCGAGTAGTAATCCGTCACCTGCGCCGGATCGAATCCGGTCTCCGAGACGAGGAAGGCGTAACGCAGCGTCTTCTTCGGTGACGCCGCCGATGCGGCCCGCGCGCGCGCCCGGGTGCCGAGGCCGGTCAGGCCGGCGGCGAGGACATGGCGGCGCGTCGGATGCATGGTGGGTCGATGCGGAAGGGCAGGCGAGTCTAGAGTCCCGGCGCGCATTGTCGTTCCCGTGATCGCCCGGGGTCGGACGGGAAATCACGCGCCCGCATCGGGCCCCGTCACCCCTACACTCCGCCATCCCGTTGCACGCCGCCGCCCACGAGGCTGCGGCCCTAGGAGTCGCGCCGATGTTGGCCTACATGATCCGACGCCTGTGGCAGATGATCCCCACGCTGGCCGGCGTGGTGCTGCTGGTGTTCTTCCTGTTCAAGTATTTCGGCGGCGACCCGGCCGAGGTGCTGGGCGGGCTGAATGCGACGCAGGCCCAGGTCGCGGCCATCCGCACCCAGCTCGGGCTGGACCAGCCGGTGTGGGTGCAGCTGTGGATCTTCGTCAAGGAGATCGTCACCTTCAACTGGGGCAAGAGCTGGGCCACGAACGAGGCCGTGAGCCACCTCTTCGCGACGCGGCTGCCGGCGACGCTGACGGTGATGGTGCCGATCCTGATCTTCGACGTCTTCCTCGCGCTGCCGGTGGCGATGTGGGTCGCCTACCGGCGCGGCAGCCTGACCGATCGCGCGATCATGATCGCGGCCACGGTGGCGCTGTCGATCAGCTTCCTCGTCTACGTCATCGTCGGCCAGTACGTGTTCGGCTTCCAGCTCGGCTGGTTTCCGGTGCAGGGCTGGAGCGACAGCACCTGGACCAACCTGACCGTCTACGACCCGCTGCCGGTGCTGCTGGCGGTGCTGGTCGGGCTGGCGCCGCAGACGCGGCTGTACCGCACCTTCTTCCTCGACGAACTGGGCCAGGACTATGTGCGCACGGCGCGCGCCAAGGGCATGGGCGAGGGCGTCGTGCTGTTCCGCCATGTGCTGCGCAACGCGATGATCCCGATCCTGACCAACATCGGCCTCGCGCTGCCGGGCATCTTCGTCGGCAGCTTCCTGATCGAGGTCTTCTTCTCGATCCCCGGCCTCGGCCGCGAGGTGCTGCTGGCGGTGAACCGCAGCGATTTCCCGGTCATCCAGGCCACCACCGTCTACCTGGCGATGCTGACGATGCTGATCAACCTCGCGACCGACATCGCCTACAAGATCGCCGACCCGCGGGTGGTGCTCAAATGACCGCCCCGGAGCGCCTTCGGCGCCTGCCCCCAGGGGGCGCCGCCAGCGGCCCGGCGAAGCCGGTTCCGCGGCGGCTGCCGGCCGGCGTTGCGAAGGGGTCGAGATGAGTGCGCTGCTTCAATCGGGTGCGGCGATCGACGACCCGCAGCAGCGCAGCGAGGGCGTCTGGCATGCCGCCTGGCGGCGCTACCGGCGCGACCGCGTGGGCATGGTCTCGCTCGTCGTCGTCGTCGCCTTCCTGCTGCTCATCGCCGCGTCCGCGCTCGGCCTCGTCGCCAGCCACTGGCAGGACGAGGTCGCGGTGCCCGACGCGCCGCCCACCTTCATGGGCCCGGCGCCGCCGCAGGCCGACACCGCGATCGCCGGCCCCAAGGGACCCGATGTCGACCTCAGCGACATCGACCCGCTGGCCCCGAAATACAAGGAATGGGCCGAACTGGCGAAGAAGTACCAGACCGTGGAGAGGCCCAAGGAGCTGACGCGCCCCTTCGGCGCCGACCGCCTGGGCCGCGACGTGCTCGCCAAGACGATCAAGGGCACGCAGATCTCGGTCTTCGTCGGCCTCATGTCGGCGCTGGTGGCGACCGCCATCGGCACCCTGCTCGGCGCCTGCGCCGGCTTCTTCGGCGGCAAGGTCGGCGACGGGCTCGAATGGGTCTACAACGTCTTCACGAGCATCCCCGACATCCTGCTCATCTTCGCCTTCGCGGCGGTGGCCGGGCGCGGCGTGCAGAGCGTCGTCGTCATCCTCGCGCTCACCGGCTGGACCGGCATGTACCGCCAGGTGCGCGGCGAGTTCCTCAAGCATGTCAGCCGCGAATACGTGCGCGCCGCCGAGGCCATCGGCGCCAGCCGCGCGAGCCGCATCTTCCGCCACATCCTGCCCAACGTCAGCCATGTGATCCTGGTGCGGCTGGGCCTGCTCGTCGTCGGCTTCATCAAGTCCGAGGTCATCCTGAGCTACCTGGGCCTGGGCGTGCGCGTCGACCAGGTCAGCTGGGGCACCATGCTGGCCGAGGCGCAGAGCGAGCTCATCCTGGGCCATTGGTGGCAGCTCGTCAGCGCCACCGCCTTCATGGCCGTGTTCGTGACCGCGTTCTCGCTCATGGCCGATGCCGCGCGCGACGCGCTCGACCCCAAGCTGCGCGGACTGGAGTGACGACGATGCTGCTGGACATCCAGGACCTGAAGGTCGCCTTCCGCATGGGCGAAGGCCGGCGCGCCGAGGCCGTCAAGGGCGTGAGCTTCGGCATCGAGGAGAACGCCACCGTGGCGCTGGTGGGCGAATCGGGCTCGGGCAAGAGCGTGACGGCGATGTCGGTGCTCAACCTGCTGCCGAGCAATGCCGAGCGCAGCGGCTCCATCCGCTGGCAGGGCCGGGACCTGCTGCGCGCCTCGACGGCCGAGCTGCAGGCGATGCGCGGCAAGGACATCGCCTGCGTGTTCCAGGACCCGATGAGTTCGCTCAACCCGGTCATCGACATCGCGCACCAGCTGTGCGAGCCGCTTTCAACGCACATGGGCCTGAGCCGGCGCCAGGCCCGCGTGCGCGCCGAGGAACTGCTGAACGAGGTCGGCATCCCGGAGCCGAAGCGGCGCCTGGCGAGCTACCCGCACGAGATGAGCGGCGGCCAGCAGCAGCGCGTGATGATCGCGATGGCGCTGGCCTGCGGACCGAAGCTGCTCATCGCCGACGAGCCGACGACGGCGCTGGACGTGACGATCCAGCGCCAGATCCTCGAGCTGCTGGGCAAGCTCAAGACCAGCCACCGCATGAGCCTGCTGTTCATCAGCCACGACCTGGCGCTGGTGGGCGAGATCGCCGACCGCGTGGTCGTGATGCGCCACGGCGTGATCCGCGAGCAAGGCCCGGTGCAGGCCATCTTCGAGGCTCCGCAGGACGATTACACGAAGGCGCTGCTGGCCTGCCGGCCCAGCCTGGGCGGCAATCCGGCGCGCCTGCTCGTGATCGACGACCACATGGCCGCCGCGCGCGGCGAGGCTGCCGCGGCGCGCGCCGATGCCGCAGCCAAGGCGGCCGACGCGCCGGTGGTGCTCGAGGCGCGCGGCCTGGGCAAGAGCTTCTGGCTGCGCGAGGGCGTGTTCGGCCGGCGCGAGTTCAAGGCGGTGCAGAACGTCAACTTCAAGCTGCGCCGCGGCTACACGCTGGGCGTGGTCGGCGAATCGGGTTCGGGCAAGACGACGATGGGGCTGGCGCTGCTGCGCCTGCACGAGGCCGACCGCGGACCCGAGACGGGCGAGGTCATCTTCGACGGCCGCGACCTGCTGCGGCTGGCGCCGGCCGAGCGTCAGCTCATGCGCCGGCGCATCCAGATCGTGTTCCAGAACCCGTACGCGAGCCTGAACCCGCGCTTCACGATCGGCCAGGCGCTGCTCGAGCCGATGGTGATCCACGGCATCGGCGCCGACACCGCCGAGCGCGAGCAGCGGGCGCGCGCGCTGCTCGAGAAGGTGGGGCTGGACGGCAGCGCCTTCGGCAAGTATCCGCACGAGTTCAGCGGCGGCCAGCGCCAGCGCGTGGCGATCGCGCGCTGCCTGACGCTGAACCCCGAGGTGCTGGTGCTGGACGAGGCGGTGAGCGCGCTCGACGTGAGCGTGCAGGCCCAGGTGCTGAACCTGCTCAAGGACCTGCAGGACGAGTTCGGCATGGCCTATGTCTTCATCAGCCACGACCTGGCCGTGGTGCGCTTCATCAGCGACGAGGTGCTGGTGATGAAGGACGGCGCCGTCGTCGAGCAGGCCAGCGCGGCGCAGATCCTGGCCGCGCCGCGCGAGGAGTACACGAAGCGGCTGCTGGCGGCGATACCGCGCGGGTATCGGGCGGCGGCTTGAGGGCCATGGGCGGCGTGATCGGCCGGGACGGGCCGTGACCGAGACGCCATTCACGCTGCGCGGCGAGCACATCGCGCTCGACGCCCTGCTCAAGGCCACCGGCCTGGCCGAGAGCGGCGGCCGCGCCAAGGCCATGATCGCCGCGGGCCTGGTGCGCGTCGACGGCGAGGTCGAGACGCGCAAGACCTGCAAGATCCGCGCGGGTCGCCGAGTGCACTGCGGGGTCAACACGATCGCGATTCACGCGCCGTCCGATTGATTGCCGTATGGTAAAGATGGTCGACAAATTGTGTCGATGACCGACCGATTGCGTTGTCATCGACTGCCATCTTTTGACGCTTACAGCTTCCCCGACCCGGGTGATGTGCGACATAGCGCACTGATTGTTGCTGGCATGTGAACTGCTATTGCTGGGTGTTTGCTGCGGTTCTTCGGGCCCGGCAAATCGGTTCCACCTCGAATCCACTCACTACGGGAGTTACGCATGAAGCGCATCCAGCAAGGTTTCACATTGATCGAACTGATGATCGTCGTGGCGATCATCGGCATCCTGGCGGCGGTGGCGCTGCCGGCTTATCAGAACTACACGAAAAAGGCCCAGATGTCGGAAGTGATCCTCGCCGCGTCGAGCTGTCGGACGGGGATCACGGAGGCGTTCCAGACCATTTCAACGCTCCCCGCCGCTGCGAATTCATGGGGTTGCGAGAGCGCAGGCGCAACTTCGAAGTTCGTCGCGAAGGTCGAGACCGACAAGGCCGGCGGCATATCGGTGACGGTTCAGAACCTCGATGCCGCCGTCAACGGAAAGACCGTCTCCATGGTGCCAGTGGACTCCACCAACAAGGCAACCCCCGTCGCCGGCACGACGGTCTATGCCTGGATATGCGGCAACACCGCCGCTATCGGTAGCAGCACCGTCACGACGACGGTTCCGGCGCAGTTTCTGCCCGGCTCCTGCCGCGGCACTTGAACGCAAAACTGGGCGCATGAAGGTGGGCGGCTCCGCCGCCTCCGTTTTTTCTTGAATCGACCGCGAAGGTTTCGGAATATCTGCCACCACCACCGCGCGAGCCGAGGCTACCGGGTACCCGTCTCCGCTCATGTCCCCCGGGCCGGGCTGGCGCCCAGCCCTCCTCCTTGACTTCGCTGCGACGGGCACCCGGCATCCTCGTCGGCCACCGCCGGTGGCGCTCGCTTCAGGTGGTCCGCGGGGGGCCGGATCAGGACGGCGGGGCGGCCTGACGCGGGAAGTCAAGGAGGAGGGCTGTACCCGGCCCGGGGGACATGGACGCGGCAGGCTGCCCCGCCGGCCTGATCTCGCGCCGATGCGCGAACTCGGGCGAGCAAGCACCGCGCGCGATCACGCGCCCCGCCCGATCACGCGCCGCTGTTCGAACGCGCATCACTACCCGCGTCGGCGGAGCCCGCAGCCCCATGCCGCGCCCGCACCAGCGCCGCCGCGATCGACACCGCGATCTCGCCCGGGGTCTTCGCGCCCAGGTCCAGCCCGACCGGCCCGTGCAGCCGCGCGATCTGCGCGTCGTCGAGGTCGAACAGCTTCAGCCGCTCGCGCCGCTTGCCCGTGTTCGCGCGCGAGCCCAGCGCGCCGACGTAGAAGGCGGGCGACTTCAAGGCCTCGAGCAGCGCCATGTCGTCGAGCTTGGGGTCATGCGTCACCGCGACGACGGCGCTGTGAGGGTCGAGCTGCAGCTCGAGCACCAGGTCGTCGGGCATGGCCTTGCTGAAGGTCGTGCCGGGGACGTCCCAGCTCAGGTGGTATTCCTCGCGCGGGTCGCAGACGATGACGTCGAAGTCCAGCATCTGCGCCATCGGCGCCAGCGCCCGGCTGAGCTGGCCGGCGCCGATGACGAGCAACCGCCAGCGCGGGCCGTAGAGCGCGCGCAGGCTGCTGCCGTCGAAAGCGAATTCCTCGCCGCGCGCGGCCGGCTCGACCGTCACGGCGCCCGTCGTCAGGTCCAGCCGCCGCGCGACGAGCTCGTGCGCCGCCGTGCGCGCCAGCACCTCGGTGATCCAGGCCGCATCGTGCAGCGGCTCCTGCACCAGGCGCAGATTGCCGCCGCAGGGCAGGCCGAAGCGCGCCGCCTCCTCCTTGCTGACGCCGTAGGCGACGAGCGTCGGGTGCGTGTTGCGTTCGCCCTCGCGCACGCGGGCGATGAGGTCGTCCTCGACGCAGCCGCCGCTGACCGAGCCGACGACCAGCCCGTCGTCGCGCAGCGCCAGCAGCGCGCCCGGCGGGCGCGGCGCCGAGCCCCAGGTCTCGATCACGGTGACGAGCCATACGGCGCGGCCCGCCGCGTGCCATGCGCGGGCCTGTTGCAGTACCTGGAGATCGAGGCTGTCCAATCGGTGGTCCTTCGGCGAGGGCGGGCAGGGGACGGAAGTATGCCGCCCCGGCCGCCGCCGCGCTCCGCTCAGCCGGCCGCGATCGGGATCGTCGGCCGCGGCCTGGCGGCGCTGGCCGGGGCGCCGGCCGCGGCGCGCGCGCGCAATTGCCCGCAGCCGGCGTCGACATCCTGCCCCGCCGAATGCCGCAGCTTCGCCAGCACGCCGCGCCGGTGCAACGCGCGCGCCATCGCCGCGGCGCGCTCCCACGAGGGGCGGCGCCAGGGCATGCCGGGCACGGCGTTGTAGGGGATCAGGTTCATCAGCGCGTACTTGCCGGCGAGCAGCGCGGCGATGCCCTCGACCTCGTCGTCGCCGTCGTTGACGCCCTCGATCAGCGTCCATTGGTACTGGATCGGGTAGCCGGTCGCACGCGCGTAGCGCTCGCCCTGCTCGACGAGCTCGGCCGGCTCGTAGCGCGGCGCGCGCGGCAGCAGCTCGGCGCGCAGATCGGTCTTGGTCGTGTGCAGCGACAGCGCCAGCGCCGGCTTGACGCGGCCCTGCGGCAGGCGCGCGAACAAGCGCGCGTCGCCGACGCTCGAGAACACGAGGTTCTTGTGCCCGATCGCGCCGCCCTGGCCCAGCAGGTCGATCGCCTCGAGCACGGCGTCGAGGTTGTGCGCCGGCTCGCCCATGCCCATGAACACGACCTTCTTCACCGGCCGCAGCGTGCGCGCCAGCGCCACCTGGGCCACGATCTCGGCGCTGCCGAGCTGGCGCACGAGCCCGCCCTGGCCGGTCATGCAGAACACGCAGCCGACGGCACAGCCGACCTGGGTGCTGACGCACAGCCCCGGCGCGCGCTCGCCGCCGGGCAGCAGCACGGCCTCGACCTGCTGGCCGTCGGCCAGGTCGACGAGCAGCCGCTCGGATCCGTCCTCGCCCGCGTGGCGGCTGTGCAGCCGCGCCAGCGCGGCGAGCTCCCCGGTCAGTGCCGGCAGTTCCCGGCGCAGCGCCAGCGGCAGGAAATCGTCGAGCTTGCGCCGGCCGCTGTCCTGCGGCTGCGCCAGCGCCCACAGGCGCAGCACGCGCTCGGCGTGGCGCGGGCCGGCGCCGAGCGCGCGCAGGCGGTCGCGGAGGGTCGAGATCTGCATGGAGGCGTCATTGTGCGGCGTCGAGCCGGCTGGCGAGCCAGGCACCGACGCGCTCCGCCGGTGCGTCCACCTCGACCTGCTTGCGCCGCGAGGCCTCGCCGCGCAGCAAGCGCACGGCGCGCCGGGGCAGGCCGAGTTCGTCGGCAAGCCAGGCCACGAGCGCCTCGTTGGCCTTGCCGTCGACCGGCGGCGCCGCCAGCCGCACGCGCAGGCAGCCGTCGTGCAGCCCGTCGGCGACCGTGCGCCTGGCGTTCGGCGAGACCGCCAGCAGCAGCAGGCAGCGGGCGCTGCCGCGCTCGCCCAGGCAGGGCCAGGAGGGACTCATCGCGCGCGGCAGCCCGGCAGGGCCGTCCGTCGGCCCGCCCGCCCGCCTGCGGGTCCGCCCGCGCCTGCGCCTGCCGGCACCTCCAGGCGCCCGCTCAGGCCGCGGCCTTCTTCGCCGCCGCCGCGGCCGCGGTCGACTTCTTCGCCGCCGGCACGCGCGGCGCGCGCGGCTCGAACTCGAAGGTCACGCGGCCTTCCTTCTTGTCGTAGACGAGGAAGGCCTTGAACTTGCGCCGCGTCTTGTTGGAGACGAAGTTCTCGAGCAGGCCCGTCTTGCCCGTGGCCAGCAGCTTGTGCACCTCCTCGTGCGAGACCGGCTGCTGCAGGATGATCTTGCCGGTCTTGAAGTCGCAGGTGACGGCGGCGCCGACGCTGTGCTCGCAGACATAGTTGCTGCCATGCTCGTAGACATGGCCCTTGCACTTGGGGCAGGGGCCGAGGCTCGCCTGGCCCGAGAAGTCGACCGGCTCGCCGTCGCCATGCGCCAGCTTGGCCTCGTCGCCGAAATCGAATTCGAGCTTCCAGTTCGCGATCTCGTCGTCGCGCACGAGTTTCAGCTCGGCCGTGAAGGGCCAGCCGGCCTTCGAGCGGAAGCCCTCGAGCGGGCCGATCTTCTTGTGCGCCAGGAAGGCATCGGCCTCGCCGGTCTCGAAGGCGCGGCCGGCGGGGACCTTGGTGATCGAGAAGCCGCAGCCCTCCTCGGCGCCGGTCTGGCCGGTGCAGGCGTAGCGGCGGTAGTTCTCCTTCACGACGCCGCCGCAGTTCGGGCACGGGCTGGCCAGCGTCGCGTAGTCGCCGGGTATCGTGTCGCGGTCGTATTCCTTGGCCTTCTTGACGATGCGCTCGGCCATCTTCGCGATCTCGGCCATGAAGGTCTCGCGCTTGAGCCGGCCATGCTCCATCTCGGCGAGCTGGTATTCCCAGTTGCCGGTCAGCTCGGGCTTGGTGAGGTCCTCGATCGCGAGGCCGCGCAGCAGCGTCATGAGCTGGAAGGCCTTGGCCGTCGGCACCAGTTCGCGGCCCTCGCGCAGCATGTACTTCTCGGCGATCAGGCCTTCGATCGTCTGCGCCCGCGTCGCCGGCGTGCCCAGGCCCTTCTCGCGCATCGCCTCGCGCAGTTCCTCGTCGTCGATGAGCTTGCCCGCGCCTTCCATCGCGCTGAGCAGCGTCGCCTCGGTGTAGCGCGCCGGCGGCTTGGTCTTGAGCGCGTTCACGGCCACGTCCTCGGTGCGCACGAGCTCGCCCGGCGCCACGGCGACGAGGTTGGCGTCCTCGTCCTGCGCCTCCTTGCCGTAGACGGCCAGCCAGCCCGGGTTCACGAGCACCTTGCCGTTGGTCTGGAAGCGGTGGCTCGCGCCGGCCGCCTCGACGCTGCTGATGCGCGTCGTGACCATGAATTCGGCCGCCGGGTAGAACACCGCGATGAAGCGCTTGACGACCATGTCGTAGAGCTTGAGTTCGATCTCGGTCAGCGACTTCGGCGCCTGCAGCGTCGGGATGATCGCGAAGTGGTCCGACACCTTGGTGTTGTCGAACACGCGCTTGACCGGCTTGATGTAGCCCTGCTTCAAGCCGAACGCGGCATGGGCCGCGAGTTCGCGCAGCGGGCCCGGCAGGTCCTCGCCGGCGATCATCGCGAAGGTCTCCTTGACCGTCGGCACGTAGTCCTCGGGCAGCGCGCGCGAGTCGGTGCGCGGATAGGTCAGCACCTTGTGCTTTTCGTACAGCGCCTGGGCGATCGAGAGCGTCGTCTTGGCCGAGAAACCGAAACGGCTGTTGGCCTCGCGCTGCAGCGTCGTCAGGTCGTAGAGCAGCGGGCTGGCCTGGCTGCTGGGCTTCGCCTCGTCGACCACCGAGGCCGGCTGGCCGCGCACGGCGTCGGCGATCGCCTGCGCCTCGGCGGCGTTCCACAGGCGGTCGGCGCGGGCCTCGGCGTCAGGGGTGGCGTCAGCCGGGGCCCCTTCCCCGGCCCGGGGGTTCTTCTTCCACTTCGGGTCGAACCACTTGCCTTCGTACTGGCCGGCCGCGGCGTCGAAGGTCGCCTTCACTTCCCAGTAGGCGCGTGCCACATGCTTGCGGATCTTCTCCTCGCGCTCGACGACGATCGACAGCGTCGGCGTCTGCACGCGGCCGACGGTGGTGAGGAAGAAGCCGCCGTCGCGCGAGTTGAAGGCCGTCATCGCGCGCGTGCCGTTGATGCCGACGAGCCAGTCGGCCTCGCTGCGGCTGCGCGCGGCGTCGGCCAGGCCCTGCATCTGCGCGTCGCTGCGCAGCTGCTCGAAGCCGTCGCGGATGGCCTGCGGCGTCATGCTCTGCAGCCACAGGCGCTGCACCGGCTTGGTCGTCGGCTTCTTCTCGCTGTCGCGGGCGTACTGGACGATGAGGCGGAAGATCAGCTCGCCCTCGCGCCCCGCGTCGCAGGCGTTGATGAGGGCCGTCACGTCCTTGCGCTTGACGAGCTTGACGACGGCGTTGAGCCGCGTCTTCGCCTTGTCGATCGGCGCGAGGTCGAAATGCGGCGGCACCACCGGCAGGTGCGCGAAGCTCCACTTGCCGCGCTTGACGTCGTACTCGTCGGGGGCCTTGATCTCGACCAGGTGGCCGACCGCCGAGGTGACGATGTAGCGGTCGTTCTCGAAATGATCGGCATGCTTGTCGAACTTGCCCGCGGTGGGGGTGAGCGCGCGCACGATGTCCTGCGCCACGCTCGGCTTCTCCGCGATGATGATGGTCTTGCTCATGGTTCCTTGTTCCGGCCCGCGGCAGCTGCCTGGGCCATGCCTACAATCCGCCCGTCTCGCGCGCACGCACGCGCGCTCGTACGAATCCAATGTACCGAATGAGCAAGACCTCGCAAGCGACCGTCGTCCAGCCACCACGGCGCCAGGCTGCCCCGGCGGCCGGTGCGCGCCGCATCCAGGTGCGGCGCAGCGGCGTCCACGGCAAGGGCGTGTTCGCGCTGAAGGACATCGCGGCGGGCGAGCGCATCATCGAATACAAGGGCCAGGTGATCACGTGGAAGGAGGCGCTGAAGCGCCACCCGCACGACCCGGCCGACCCGAACCATACCTTCTACTTCCACATCGATGACGCGCATGTGATCGACGCCAAGGTCGGCGGCAACGCGGCGCGCTGGATCAACCACGCCTGCGAACCCAACTGCCAGGCCGACGAGATCGACGGCCGCGTCTACATCCGCGCGCTGCGCGACCTCGCGCCGGGCGAGGAGCTGTTCTACGACTACGGGCTCATCATCGACGAGCGCTACACGCCCGGGCTCAAGCGCGAGTACGCATGCCGCTGCGGCAGCCCGGACTGCCGCGGCACGATGCTGGCGCCGAAGCGCCGATGAGTGCGCAGGACATGCGCGGGCACATGAACTGGGGCGCCGAGGACCTGTGGACGGCGCTCGAGCCGCTGCTGCCGGGGCTTTCGGTCGAGGTCGTCGCGCGCACCGAGTCGACCAACACCAGGCTGCTCGAGCGCGCGCGCGTCTCGAGCGGCCGCCGCGACGCCCCGGTGACGCGCCCGGGCGAGCTCGACGGCGCCGTTCCCGACCAGCGCACGCCCTTTGGCCGGCGCCAGGTCGACATCCAGCCCTGCCTGCTCGTGGCCGAGCACCAGACGCGCGGCCGCGGCCGCCAGGGCCGCGACTGGATCGCCAGCGCCGGCGCCTCGCTCACGTTCTCGCTCGCGCGCGCCTACGCGCCGCGCGAATGGTCCGGGCTGGCGCTGGCGGTGGGCCTGGCGCTGGCCGATGCGCTCGACCCGCCGCGGCCGACGTCGCCGCCGCGCATCGGCCTGAAGTGGCCGAACGACCTCTGGCTCATCGACGCCCCGGGCCGCGGGCGCAAGCTCGGCGGCGTGCTGATCGAGACCGTCAGCGTCGGCGAGCGCCGCATGTGTGTCGTCGGCGTCGGCATCAACGTGTTGCCGCAGGCCACGCAGGGGCTGGCCCATGGCTACGCCTGCCTGCAGGAGATCGACGCCGGGGCCAGCGCGCCGGCGGCGCTGGCCTGCGTCGCGGCGCCGCTGGTGCTCGCGCTGCGGCGCTTCGAGGCCGAGGGCTTCGCGCCGCTGGCGGCGGCCTATGCGCGGCGCGACCTGCTCGTGGGCCAGACCGTGACGACGAACCTGGCCGAGGTGCCCGAGGGCGTGGCCGAGGGCGTCGACGCCCAGGGCGCCTTGCGCGTGCGCTGCGGCGAACTGCACCGCGTCGTCGCCGGCGAGGTCAGCGTGCGCCTGCAGGCGGCGGATCGCACCTGATGCTGCGCGGCCTCGTCGCGCTGCTGCTGCTGGCCAACCTGGCCTTCCTCGGCTGGAGCCAGGGCTGGCTCGCGGCGCTGCTGCCGCCGCCGCATGCGGGCGAGCGCGAACCGGGCCGCATCGCGTCGCAGGTGCATCCCGAGCTCGTGCGCGTGCTCAACCCGGCCGCCGCGGCGCCGGCGCTCGAGGCCGCCCATGCGGCGGCGCGCGCCTGCATCGAATCCGGGCCCTACACCGATGCCAGCGTGGCCGCGGCCGAGGCGCTGCTGACGCAGCAGGCGCTGCCGGCCGGGAGCTGGACGCGCGCGCCGGTGGCGCCGCCGCCGCTGTTCCTCGTCTACGCCGGACGCCTCACCGAGACCGCGGCGCGACACCGGCGCGAGGAGGAGCTGCGCCAGCTCCAGCTGCCCTACGAGGTCCTGAGCGAGCCGGCCGAATACGCCGGCGGCTTCGTGCTCTCGCGCCACGCCACGCGCGCCGACGCCGAGGCCGCGCTGGCGGCGCTGCCGGCCGCGCTCAAGGGCGTGCGCGTGGTCGAGCTGCCGGCGCCGCCGCCGCAGTACATGCTGCGCCTGGCGCAGGCCGACAGCGACACCCAGACCCGTCTGCGCGCGCTCGCCGCGCCGGCGCTGGTCGGCGGGTTCAGGATCTGCGCCGGCACGCCTTGAGCGGGTCTTGAGCGCGCCTCGTGCGCGCCACGTGGGAGGGCTAGGCGCGCCCAGCCCGCCGCCCGGCCCGCGCCAGCAGGCCCACCGCCGCCAGCAGCCCCAGCACCCAGGCCGGACCGGTGGCGCCGCCGCCGCCGCCGCCCTGGGGCGCGGGCGCCGGTGCCGGCGTCGGCGCGGCGTTCACCGTCACGTTGATCGAGCTCTGCGACGCCAGCCCGTTGCTGGCGGTGACGGTGAGCTGTGCGGTGAAGGTGCCGGTCCCGGTGGTCTCGACGTATGCCGTGGCGCCGTTCGTGGTGCCGCTGAGCGCGGCGATGGTGCCGCCGCCGGTGAGGGTCCACTGATAGCTCGTGATCACGGCCGTGACGGGCGCCGTCGCGGTGCCGGTCAGCGTCACCGTGTTGCCTTCGAGGGCCGGGTTGGCCGAGGCTGCGATGGCGACGCTGGGCGGCGCGTTCGCCGCCGCCATCGTCACCGCGTTGCCGGCGTCGAGCATGCCGGCGCCGCAGGTCGAGGTCGTGCAGATGCATTCGCCCTCGTAGATCTGCGCCGTCGGCTGCACGCAGACCGCGGGCTGCGTCGCCTCGCCCGCGCTCGTGGTCGGGAACGGCCGCGCGCTGCCCTGCAGCATCGACTTGATCTGCCCCGGCGTCAGCCCCGGGTTGACCGACAGCATCAGCGCCGCGGTGCCGGCGACCATCGGCGTCGAGAAGCTGGTGCCGAGCGCGTAGTTCGCGGTGTCGCTGTAGCTGTAGGTGCCGGCGCCCGGTGTCGTCGCGCTCGTGTCCGTGGCCGTCAGGATGGGGTAGATGCAGGCGCCGCTGGTGTTGACGCAGTTGCCCGCCGGGGCCGCGATCGCGACCGAGCTGCCGAGCGCCGAATAGCCGACCTTGGTGCCGACGTTGCGCAGGCCGGCGACGGCGATCACCCCGGGGCAGTTCGCCGGCGTGCCGACGATCTCGCTGCCGTTCGTGCCGTCGGCATTGCCGGCGGCGACGACGACGGTGACGCCGGCCGCGGTGAGATCGTTGATCGCCGTGATGTAGGGCGCCGGGCAGCTGCCGGTGCCGCCCAGGCTCATGTTGATGATCCGGGCCGGGTTCGGATTCACCGGTACGCTGGGGTCGCCGGTGTTGGGATCGTTCAGCCCCGCGGCCCAGTACATGCCGGCGATGATGTCGGAGTCGTAGCCGCCGCAGGGGCCGAGCACGCGCACCGGCAGCACCCGCACGTCGTAGCCCACCGCGGCCATGCCGGTGGCGTTGTTGGTGGCCGCGCCGATGATGCTCGAGGTCTGCGTCCCGTGCCAGCTGCTGGGCTGGGCCGCCTGGCCCGAGCCGCATTCGCCGGCCGTCGTGTAGTCGCCCGGATCGCTCGCATCGGCGCTCCAGCCGGCGCCCGTGGCGGTGCTCGACGTGGAGACGAAGTTGCGCCCCGGCAGCAGCTTGCCGGCGAGGTCGGGATGGTTGTAGAGCGCCCCGGTGTCGACATCGGCGACGATGACGCTGGCCGATCCGGTCGTGAGCGCCCAGGCGCCGACGGCGTCGATCGACGCGATCAGCGAGGCGCCGGTGTAGCCGCCCGCGGGCATCGCATCCGGCGCATGCAGGTACCACTGGCCCGTCGTGTAGCCCGGCGGCACCGCCAGCGCCGAGGCGGGCCAGTTCGCATACAGCGGGTCATTGGGCAGGCCCAGCGCATGGCGGCGCAGGTCGGGCACTGCATAGTCGACCTCGGGGTCGGCCGCCAGCGTGGCCGCCAGCGCGGCCGAGCTCAGGCCCGGCCCGCCGAACACGACCTGGGTGCTGGCGTTGACGACATGGCCGTCGGTCAGGGTCAGGCCGTGGCGCAGCCCCAGCGCCGCAGCCATCTGCGGGCCGCGCCGCGCGCCCGTGCCGGCGCTGAGCGCCCGCATCATCGAGCCCTGCACGCGGTACTTGACGATCACGCGCGCCCCGTTCGGGTCCTCGGCCGAGGCCGAGGGCGCCGCATGCAGCGGTGCGCGCCCGGCCTGGGCCGGCAGGGCCGTCAGCAGCGGCAGCGCCGCGCAGGCGAGGAGGGTGAGGTGGCGGAGGAAGCGTCGCATCGGGACCTCGTCGGGCGTGGAAAGGGCGGGGGCAGACCATTCTGCGCCAGGGCCAGCCTGGCCCGCTCGGCCGACGCCCGCTCCGGGCATACGCCAGTGAAAACGCCCGCTGCTGCGCGCATCGCAGGCGCAGCGGCGGGCGTCGGACGGCGCGCCCGGCTTCAGCCGGCGATGACCTGGACCATCTCGAGCACCTTGTTCGAGTAGCCCCATTCGTTGTCGTACCAGGCCACGACCTTGACGAAGGTCTTGTCGAGCGCGATGCCGGCGTCGGCATCGAAGACCGAGGTCATCGGCTCGCCGCGGAAATCGGTGGATACGACTTTTTCCTCGGTGTAGCCGAGCACGCCCTTCATCGCGCCCTGGCTCGCGGCCTTCATCGCGGCGCAGATCTCGGCGTAGCTGGCTTCCTTGACGAGCTCGACCGTGAGGTCGACGACCGAGACGTCGCTGGTCGGCACGCGGAACGACATGCCGGTGAGCTTCTTGTTGAGCTCGGGGATGACGACGCCGACGGCCTTGGCCGCGCCGGTGCTGCTCGGGATGATGTTCTCGAGGATGCCGCGGCCGCCGCGCCAGTCCTTGTTGCTCGGGCCGTCGACGGTCTTCTGCGTCGCCGTCGTCGCGTGCACGGTGGTCATCAGTCCGCGCTTGATGCCGAAGGTGTCGTTGAGCACCTTGGCCACCGGGGCCAGGCAGTTCGTCGTGCAGCTGGCGTTGCTGACGATGGTCTGGCCGGCGTAGGTCTTGTCGTTGACGCCGTAGACGAACATCGGCGTGTCGTCCTTGCTCGGCGCGCTCTGGATCACCTTCTTGGCGCCGGCGTCGATGTGCTTCTGGCAGGTCTCCTTGGTCAGGAACAGGCCCGTCGACTCGACGACGATGTCGGCGCCGATCTCGCCCCACTTCAGCTCGGCCGGGTCCTTCACCGCGGTCAGCCGGATGCGACGGCCATTCACCACCAGCGTGTTGCCGTCGACCGCGACCTCGCCCTTGAAGCGCCCGTGCACGCTGTCGTGCTTGAGCATGTAGGCCAGGTAGTCGGGCTCGAGCAGGTCGTTGATGCCGACGATCTCGATGTTGGGGAAGTTCTGGACGGCGGCGCGGAACACCATGCGTCCGATGCGGCCGAAGCCGTTGATGCCAACTTTGATGGTCATGGAAACACTCCTGGGGTTAGCGGGATGACAGAACCTGGCGCACCGTCGCGGCGACATTCTCCGCCGTGAGCTGGAAATGCTTGAACAGCGCCGGCGCCGGCGCGCTTTCGCCGTAGCGGTCGAGGCCGACGACGGCGGCGCAGCCGTATTTCCACCAGCCGTCGGTGACCCCCGCCTCGACGGCGACGCGCGGCACGCCGTCGGGCAGCACGCTGCGCTTGTAGGCCACGCTCTGGCGGTCGAACACCGTCGTGCTGGGCACGCTGACGACGCGCACCGCGATGCCGACCCCGGCGAGTTCGGCCTGCGCGTGCAGCGCCAGCGCCACCTCGCTGCCGCTGGCCAGGATGACGGCGCGCGCCTTCTTGTTCTTCAGCCCGACCTCGGAAGGCTCGGCGAGCACGTAGGCGCCCTTGGCGATGTCGTCGAGCGCCGACTTCGGCAGGTAGGGCAGGTTCTGGCGCGACAGCAGCAGCGCGCTCGGGCGCGTCGAGTTGCCGATGGCCATCGTCCAGGCCACCGCCGTCTCGGCCGTGTCGGCCGGGCGCCAGACATCGAGGTTGGGGATCAGGCGCAGGCTGGCCGCGTGCTCGACGCTCTGGTGCGTCGGCCCGTCCTCGCCCAGGCCGATGCTGTCGTGGGTGAAGACGTGGATGACGCGGCGCTGCATCAGCGCCGCCATGCGGATGGCGTTGCGGCTGTAGTCGCTGAAGGTCAGGAAGGTGCCGCCGTAGGGGATGTAGCCGCCGTGCAGCGCGACGCCGTTCATGACGGCCGCCATGCCGAACTCGCGCACGCCGTAGTTGATGTGGCGGCCGCCGTTGGGTCGGCCCTGCTCGTCGAAGCGCAGCGCCGGCGTCGAGCTGGTGTTGGTGAGGTTCGACCCGGTGAGGTCGGCGCTGCCGCCGAGCAGCTCGGGCAGCGCGCGCGTGTAGGTCTCGAGCGCGAGCTGGCTCGCCTTGCGGCTGGCGACGGTCTCGGCCTTGTCGTGCGCGGTCATGACGGCGTCGGCCGCCGTCTGGGCGAAGTTCGACGGCAGCGCGCCGGCCATGCGGCGCGCGAACTCGGCCGCGAGTTCGGGATGCGCGGCCTTGTAGGCCGCGAAGGCGGCGGACCACTGCGCATGCGCGGCGGCGCCGGCGGCGCGCGCGTCCCAGGCGCTGTACGCCGCCTCGGGGATCACGAAGGGTTCGTGAGTCCAGCCCAGCGCCTCGCGCGTGAGGCGGATCTCCTCGGCGCCGAGCGCCTCGCCATGCGCCTTGGCGGTGCCGGCGCGGTTCGGCGCGCCCTGGCCGATCGTCGTGCGGCAGATGATCAGCGTCGGCTGCGTCGCCGACGCGCGCGCGCCGGCGATGGCCGCGCGCACGGCGTCGACATCATGGCCGTCGACGGGGCCGATGACCTTCCAGCCGTAGCCGGCGAAGCGCAGCGCGACGTTGTCCACGTACCAGGGCGCGACCGGGCCGTCGATGCTGATGCCGTTGTCGTCGTAGAAGGCGACCAGCTTGTCCAGCTTCCAGGCCCCGGCCAGCGCGCAGGCCTCGTGGCTGATGCCTTCCATCAGGCAGCCGTCGCCCATGAAGACCCAGGTGCGGTGGTCGACGATGTCATGGCCGGGGCGGTTGAACTCGGCCGCCAGCAGCTTCTCGGCCAGCGCCATGCCGACGGCGTTCGCCAGGCCCTGGCCGAGCGGGCCCGTCGTCGTCTCGACGCCGGGCGTGACGTCGACCTCGGGGTGGCCCGGGGTCTTGCTGTGGAGCTGGCGGAAATTGCGCAGCTCGCTCATCGGCAGGTCGTAGCCGCTCAAGTGCAGCAGCGCGTACAGCAGCATCGAGCCGTGGCCGTTGCTGAGCACGAAGCGGTCGCGGTCGGCCCACAGCGGGTCGGCCGGGTCGTGCTTGAGCGTGCCGCCGCCCCACAGCGCCACCGCGATCTCGGCCATGCCCATCGGCGCCCCCGGATGGCCCGAGTTCGCTTGCTGCACCGCGTCCATCGCGAGGGCGCGGACGGCGTTGGCCATGAGGGAGGTTTCGGAGCTGGACATGGGGGCTGCGGCGCGCGCGGGTGGGGGGGAAGCGTCGATTCTAGAAGCGCGCCCGCCCCGCTCCCGCCCGCGGCGCCGCCGCGTCCCGGCGCGCGCCGCCCGCCGCGCCTAGCTCAGCGCATGCTTGATCTCGGAGAAGCTCGACGCGATCGGCGTGAGCTCGATGCGCTCGCCGAGCTGGCGCTCGATCTGCGCCCGCGAGATCACGCCGCGCATGCGCTGCGGCGCGTCCTCGGTCGCCGCCTCGACCACCAGGAGGTGGTTGCGGCCGTAGCGCTGCATGGTCGCGATGAGCTGGCCGACGCGCGCCGTGCGCATGCGCTCGTAGGCGATGGCCTCGACCGACGCCAGCGGCGTCATCACGTCGCCGACGCTGAGCTCGTCGTAGTGCAGGCCGCGCTCGTGCACGAGCTGCAGCGTGCGGTCGCTGCGCAGGTCGACGCTCGTGATCAGGCCCTCGACCGAGGGCATGTCGGTGACGACGAAGAGCATGCGCACGCCCTTGAAGATCATGATCTGCTCGGCCTGGCGCAGCGTCGTCGAGGGCGCCGTCGTCGCCGCCATCGCCTGCGTGAGGTCGGTCATCACGGCGAGCGCGGGCGAGTCGCGCGTCACCCGCTCGCCCTGCCCGGGCGCGGCCTGGGCGAGCAGGGTTCCGGGGTCGACGCGAAAGGTGGGCAGGGCGGAATCCGGTTCCATGGGTTTGCTCCAGCGGCGGGGTTGCCGGCGCGCAGATTACGACGATTGCAGGATACGCGCTCGCCTCACCCGGCCAGGGCGCAGCGCGCGCGGTGCAGCCGCACGTGGAGATTGGACTCGCTGATCGACAGCGCGCGGCAGACGGCCGGGCTGTCGGCGTCGGCGATCAGCCGCAGCTCGACGGCGCGGCGCAGGTGCTCGGGCAGGGCGGCGATGCGCGCCAGCGTCTGCGCCAGGCGTTCGCGCTGCTCGGCCACCTCGTCGGGGCGCGGCTGCGGGCAGGCGAGTTCGGCGGCGCCGGACTCGCCGTCGTCGGCGTCGGCGAACGCGTCGAGGCTGTCGAGGCCGACGCGCTCGCGCACGAGGTCGACGATCTTGTGCTTGAGCACCGCGACGAGCCAGCTGCGCAGCGCCGAGCGGCCGCCGAACAGCGCGCGCCCGCTGGCCACGGCCTCGAACACGTCGTGCACGAGGTCGTCGGCCAGCGCCGGGTCGAGCAGGCGCCGGCGCGCGTAGCGCACGAGGTAGTCGCGCTGTGGCGCGAGTTCACTCCAGGCGACGCGCCGCGAGGCGGGCACGGTGGGGGGGGCGGCGGCGGTGGCGATCGACGATGGCATGGGGCGCTTTCGGGGCTGGGCGATGGCTACACTGTGCGCAGGCCACCTCGCAGGCCGATCACCGAAGATCACAGCGCGATCACATCGCCGTAAGAACCGGGTCCGGCACCCGACATGCATCGCATGGGCCATATCCTCGTCGCCGAAGACCAGTCCGACATCCGCGACCTCATCGTCCTCAACCTGCGCCAGGCCGGCTACGAGGTCACGGCAGTCGCCGACGGTGCGGCGGCGCTGGCCAGCCAGGCCGAACGCGCGAGCGACCTGCTGCTGCTCGACCTGATGATGCCGGCGCTCGACGGGCTCGAGGTCTGCAAGGCGCTGCGCGCGCGCGGCCGCGCGACGCCGATCCTGATGCTGACGGCCAAGAGCACCGAACTCGACCGCGTGCTCGGGCTCGAGCTCGGCGCCGACGACTACCTGACGAAGCCCTTCTCGATGGCCGAGCTGCTGGCGCGCGTGAAGGCGCTGCTGCGCCGCGCCGAACTGCTGCGCGCGGCGCAGGCGGCGCCGGCGGCCTCGGCCGTGGTGCGCAACGGCGAGCTTGAGATCCTGCCCGAGCGGCGCGAGGTGCGCATCGGCGGCCGCGCGCTCGAGTTCACCGCGCTCGAGTTCGACCTGCTGCTGCATTTCGCCGCCCACCCGGGCCAGGTGTTCTCGCGCGCCCAGCTGCTCGACGCCGTCTGGGGCTACAGCCACGACGGCTACGAGCACACGGTGACGACGCATATCAACCGCCTGCGCGCCAAGGTCGAGCGCGAGCCGCTGCAGCCGCGCCTGATCCTCACCGTGCGCGGCGCCGGCTACAAGATGCGCGATGCGCCGCGCTGAGGTCGGGCGCGCCTGCCGCGCGCCGGCGCGATGAGGGCGGCGCGATGACGGTCCGGCTGCGCCTGGCGCTGACGATCTTCCTCACCGGTCTGGCGACGGCGCTGGGCGTGATCGTGACGGTGGCCATCGCGTTCCAGCGCTTCGAGCACGAGAGCACCTACGAGCGCGCCGACGCCTTCCTCAGCCGCGTCACCGCCCAGCATGTGGACCTGCTCGGCCAGCGCGAGCGCGATCCGCAGGGCTTCCTGGTCTTCCTGCGCAACCTGCTGCTGTACGCGCCCGACACCCAGCTCTACCTGCTCGACGACCAGGGCACCGTGCTCGCGCACACCGGGCGGGTGCATCTCGCGCCCGGCTTCAAGGTCGCGCTGGCGCCGGTGCGCGAGGCCGCCGACGTGGCGACGCGGCGCGACATCCACCGCGCCGCCTTCGTGATGGGCCAGGACCCGGAATACATGGATGCCGACGCCGTCATCGCCGCCCGCGCGCTGCAGCGCGCGCCGGATGATGCCCGCGCGCTGCAGCGCGCGCCGGATGATGCTCGCGCGCTGCAGCGCGCGCCGGCCCCGGGCGCCGGGCCCGCCGGCTACCTCTACCTCGTGAGCCGCAAGCCCGGGCTGCCGGCCACGCGCATGGAGCTGCTGCGCAGCAGCGTGACCTCGCCGGCGCTGCTGCCGGCGCTGGCCGTCGTGCTCGCGGCGACGGGGCTGGCGCTGTGGATCATCGCCGCCGTGACGCGGCCGCTGCGCGTGCTCAGCGACGAGGTCGACGGCGCGGCGCGCACCGGCTTCGACCCGCGCGGCGGGGCGCCGGCGGCGATTGCCGACGCACCGGCGGCGGTCGACGACGAGATCGCGCGCCTGCGCCGCGGCTTCCACGCGCTGCTGGCGCGGCTGCGCATGCAGTGGGACGAGCTGCGCCGGCTCGACCATTTCCGGCGCGAGGGCGTGAGCAACCTCTCGCACGACCTGCGCTCGCCGCTCACGGCCACCGTCGCCTGCCTCGAGACGCTGGAGGCGCGCTGGGGCGACGCGCCGGCCCGCACCGAGGACCGCGAACTCGTCGCCGTGGCGCTGCGCAACACGCGCAACGCGGCGGCGATGGTGCGCGCGCTCGGCGACCTGGCCCAGCTCGACGAGCCCGAGTTCGAGCTGCACCCGCTGCGGCTCGACCTCGGCGAGGTGCTCGACGACATCGCGCTGCGCTACGCGCCGCGCTACGCCGAGCGCGGTGTGGCGCTGCGCTGCGAGCAGGCCGGCGGCGCGGCCCCGCTGGCCGAGGTCGACATCGAGCTGTTCGAGCGCGCGGTCGCGAACCTGCTCGACAACGCGCTCAAGTTCACGCCCGCCGGGCGCGGCGTCGTCGTCGCCACCGCGCGCGACGGCGCCTGGGTGCGCGTGGTGGTCGAGGACGAGGGCTGCGGCATCGCGGCGTCCGAGCTGCCGCGCCTGTTCGAGCGCCTGTACCGCGTGCGCGGCAGCGTCGCGCCGGCGTCGAGCGAGGAAGGCAAGGGGCTGGGCCTGGCGATCGTCAAGCGCATCGTCGAGCTGCACCGCGGCCGCGTCGCGGTGACGAGCCGCATCGGCGCGGGCACGCGCGTGACGATCGAGCTGCCGGGGGCCTGACGCGCGGCGCGCGCCCGCTCAGCGCCGGTCCCAGTGGCCCGGCGCCATGCGCCAGCCGGGGCCCTGGCGCACCCAGCGCTGCGGCACGTAGTGGTAGCCCTCGCGCTCATGCTCCCAATGGCCGGGATTCCAGACATGGCGCCCGCCCGACCAGCCCCAGAAGCCCGAGAGCCAGAACAGGCCGGGCCCGGGAGCGACGCCGACGAATTCGACCCGCGGCGGCGGCGGCGCGACCATCACGAGCGGCCCACCCCCGTAGGGGCCCGGGCGCGCCGGGACGACGATGCAGGCGCCGAGCAGGCTGCTCGCCGCGGCGGCGAGGGCGAGCGTGGCGAGGGTGCGGCGGGTCGGGATCATCGGGGCGGTCCTGGTCTCAGGGTTGGCGGTCTTCCCACAACGACCGGCGGCGTCCCGGCGCTGACCGAGGGGCGGGGATTTACGCAGATTCACGTCGGGCCGCCCGGCGCGACCGGGATGTCGGCCAGGAGCGTGAAATGTTCCACGACCGGCGGCGCGGCGAAGTAGGGGCCGACGATGGCGCGCCATTGCGGGAACAGCGGCCCCGCGCGGAACGTGACGCTGTGGTCCTCGAGCCGCTCCCAGTGGATCAGCAGCAGATAGCGCTCGGGCTGCTCGACGCCATGCTGCACGCGCGCGCCGCGGAATCCCTGCGCGCCGGCGATGACGGTGCCGATGCCGCGCTGGACCGCGGCTTCGAATTCGGCCTGGCGGCCGGGCTGGATGCGGATGTCGGCGACTTCGAGGATCAAGGGCGGCTCCCGGGGGTGGCGATGGTCGAGTGTCCCATGCGCGCGCGCCGCCGGCGCGGCCCGCTGCCGGGGGCGCTCAAGTTCCCGATCCCGGGCCCGAAAACAGGACATGGGGCGGGCAGGGGCGCCGCCCTGCCGCGCCGCCATGAGCAGAGAGGTCCGCATGTCGTCCACGATTGCCGTCGAAGAACTTCGAGTCGGCATGTACATCCAGCTCGACGGCGGCTGGCTCTCGCATCCGTTCCCGCTTTCGAGCTTCCGCATCGCCACGGCCGAGCAGATCGCGACCCTGCTCGGCCTGGGCCTGGCGCGCGTGCGCTGGGTGCCCGAGAAGAGCGCGCTCGAGAGCGCGGCCGCCGCGGAACCGGCCGACGCGGCCGAGGCCGCGCCCCGCCTCAGCCCGGCCGAGGCCGAGGCGGCGCAACGCCGCGCCTGGCTCGCGGCGCAGCGCGAGGCCGCCCGCCTGTGCGAGCGTCAGCATGCCGAGGCCGCGCAGGCCTGGCGCGGCGCCTTCGACCTCGTGACCGCGAAGCCGCTGGAGGCGGGGCGCACGACCGAGGCGCTGACGCGGGCGATGCTCGACAAGATGATCGGCTGCGAGGAGATCGGCATCCGCCTCGTCGCCGGCGGCGGCGACCGCGCCGGCGGCCACGCGCTCAACGTGGCCGTGATCTCGATGCTGATCGGGCGCACGCTCGGCCTTGCGGACGAGGTGATGCAGGACCTGGGCGTCGGCGCGCTCATGCACGACGCCGGCAAGATCGACCTGCCGGACCGCTTCCGCCATCTCGAGGACGGCTTCAGCAGCGCCGAGCTCGGCCTCTACCGCGACCATGTCGCCAAGGGCGTCGTGCATGGCCAGCGCATGCAGTTGCGCGCCGGCGCGCTGGCGGTGCTGGCGCAGCACCACGAACATGCCGACGGCAGCGGCTTTCCGCTGCGCCTCGCGGGCGAGCGCATCGCGCTGGCGTCGCGCATCGTCGCCGTCGTCAACCGTTACGACAACCTCTGCAACCCGGGCACGCGCACGCTGGCGCTGACGCCGCACGAGGCGGTGGCGACGATGTTCGCCCAGGGCCGCACGCGCTACGACGCGACCGTGCTGAGCGCCTTCATCCGCATGATGGGCGTGTACCCGGCGGGCTCGCTGGTCCAGCTCACCGACGACCGCTACGCGATGGTCGTGGGCGTGAATTCGAGCCGGCCGCTCAAGCCGCGCGTGCTCGTGCACGAGCCGCGCGGGCGCGGCGCGGCCGAAGCCTCCGAGGCGCAGCTGCTCGACCTCGAGCAGTCGAGCGACCTCGGCATCCGGCGCAGCCTCGCGGCGAGCAAGCTGCCGCCGGCGGTGCTGCAGGCGCTGGACCCGCGCCCGCGCGTGGCCTACTACTTCGAGCCGATCGCGCGCGAGAGCGCGCCCTGCACGTCGTGAAGGACGACGCCGCCGCGTCGACCCGCTGCTGGGCCGCGCTGATCGATGCCATGCCGCACGCGGCCTGGGTCGTGCGGCTCGCCGACGGCCGCGTCGCGGCCGCGAACGCCGCCGCCGCGGCGCTGTTCGGGCGCGCCGCGGACCGGCTCGTCGGCACCGACGTGCGCGAGCTCGCGCCCTCGCCCGAGGACCTGCTGTGGTGGGAGGCCGCCGCCGCCGGCGGCGCGCCGGGGCTGCATTCCGAGACCCTGATCGCCGCCGCCGACGGCCAGCTGCGCCATGTCAGCCGCAGCATCGCCGGCATCGCCGGCGCCGGCGGCGCGGTCGACCATGCACTGGTCGTCGCCTGCGACCGCAGCGCCGAGCATGCGGCCGAGTCCGAGCGCGAGATCCTGCTCGCCGAGCTGCAGGCGACGCTGGAGGCGACCGCCGACGGCCTGCTCGTGACCGACCTCGCCGGCCGCGTGCGCGCGTTCAACCGCCGCTACGCCGAGATCTGGGGCCTGCCGCTGGCGCTGCTGCAGGCGCACGACGACGCGGCCGTGCAGGCCTGGATGGCGCGCAGCGTCGCCGCCGACCCGGCCGGGCCCGACTATGGCGCGCGCGTGCAGCAACTGCTGCAGGCGACGCTGATCGTGGCCACCGACCGCCTCGTGCTCAACAGCGCCCAGGTGGTCGAGCGCGTGACGCGGCCGCTGATCTGCCGCGGCCGGCCGCAGGGCCGCGTGTGGTCGTTCCGCGACCTCACCGAGCGCGTCGCGGCCGAGGAGAAGATCGAGTCGTTGACGCTGCACGATGCCCTCACCGGGCTGCCGAACCGGCGCGCGCTGGCCGAACGGCTCGAGGCGCTGGCGGCGCGCGCGCGGCGCGAGGAGCGCGGTTTCGGCCTGCTCTTCGTCGACCTCGACCGCTTTCGCCACATCAACGACAGCCTCGGCCACGAGACCGGCGACCAGGTGCTGCTCGACGTCGCCCAGCGCATCGGCGGCTGCCTGCGCCAGGACGACGTGCTGGCGCGCCTGGGCAGCGACCAGTTCGTCGTCCTCGTCTACCCGGCCGACGCCGCCGCCGCCGAGGCCACGGCGCGGCGCGTGCTCAATGTCGTCGCCCAGCCCAGCAGCATCGACGGCGCGCATTTCACCCTCACCTGCAGCGTCGGCATCGCGATCGGCCCCGCCCACGGCTCGCGCCTGGAGGACCTGATGCGGCATGCCGAGGCGGCGATGCGCGCCGTCAAGGCCGGCGGCCGCGCCAACTACCGGCTGCACCAGGCGCGCGCCGAGGGCGACCGGCGGCTGCAGATGCGCCTGGACCACGCGATGCGCCAGGCCCTCGTGAGCGGCCGCTTCAGGCTCCATTACCAGCCGCAGATCGACCTCGCCAGCGGCGCCATCGTCGGCGCCGAGGCGCTGCTGCGCTGGCGCGATCCCGAGCTCGGCGAGGTGGCGCCGGGCAGCTTCATCCCGGTGGCCGAGGAGAGCGGCTTCATCGTCGCGATCGGCGACTGGGTCCTGAGCCAGGCCGTGCGCCAGGGCGTGCTGTGGCAGCAGCGCGGCCTGGCGCTGCCGATCGCGATCAACGTCTCGGCGCTGCAGTTCCAGCAGCCGCAGTTCGTCGACCGCGTCGCCAGCGTGCTCGCGGTGAGCGGGCTGCCGCCGCGGCTGCTCGAGCTCGAACTCACCGAATCGATCCTCGTGCACGACGCCGCCGAGGCGCTGCACCGGCTGCACGCGCTGGCGCGGCTGGGCGTGCGGCTGGCGATCGACGATTTCGGCACCGGCTATTCGAGCCTGGCCTACCTGAAGCGCTTCCCGATCGGCAAGCTCAAGATCGACCGCAGCTTCGTCGGCGGCCTGCCCGACGACGACAGCGACGCCGCGATCGTGCGCGCGATCCTGCAGATGGCGCGCGCGCTCGGCCTCAAGGTCATCGCCGAGGGGGTCGAGACCGACGCCCAGCGCCGCTTCCTGCACGACAACGGCTGCGCCGAGTTCCAGGGCTTTCTGTACGCGCCGGCGCTCGACGCCTTCAGCCTCGAGCAGCGCCTGGTGCATGCCGACGCGCGCACGCCGGCGCATCCGCCGCGGATCCGCCTCGTGCGCACCTGAGCGCATCGGAGCGCCGGGCGCGCGACCGAAGTCGATGGCGGCGGCGCGCCGCGGCTGCACAATCCGGGCTTCATCGGGCCGAGCCGCCACCGCCATGATCTACAAGTTCAAGAGTTCCGTCGCCGCCGATCTGATCATGCTCGGCGCCGACGGCGACCGCCTGCTGCGCCTGATCGGGCGCGAGCCGGCGCCCAAGGGCATCATCGAGCCGGGCGCGATGGGCGCGGCCGTCGCCGCGCTCGAGGCGGCGATCGCGCAAGCCGAGGAGCCGGCCGCCGGGACCGGCGCCGAGCCGGCCGCGGCGGCCGAACCCGCCGTGGGGCTGCGCCAGCGCCTGTGGCCGATGGTGCAGCTGCTGCGGCAGTGCCAGGCCGCCGATGCCGCGGTGGTCTGGGGCGTGTGACGGCATACTGCATGGATAGACGGAGGGGGTGACATGAAGCTCTGGAGCGACAGCTGGACCAATGGCGACCGGATTCCGGCGCGTTTCGCCGCCGGCAAGCCCGACGGCGCGGGCGGGGCGACGTTCAGCGACAACCTGAACCCGCATCTGGCCTGGTCCGACGTGCCGGCCGCGGCGCGCTCGATGGTGCTGATCTGCCACGACTTCGATGTCCCCGGCCGCGGCGACGACGTCAACCAGCCCGGGCGCGAGATCCCGGCCGACCTCGAGCGCGTCGACTTCTTCCACTGGGTGCTGGTCGACCTGCCGCCGCTGCCCACCGTGATCGCCGAGGGCGAGTTCAGCAACGGTTTCGTCGCCCGCGGCAAGCCCGGGCCGCAGGCGCGCGGCAACGCGCGCCACGGCATCAACGACTACACGGCGTGGTTCGCCGGCAACCCCGAGATGGCGGGCGACTATTACGGCTACGACGGCCCGTTCCCGCCCTACAACGATTCGCTCGTCCACCACTACGTCTTCACGCTCTACGCGGTGGCGCTGCCGCGCCTGCCGGTCGAGGGCCGCTTCGACGGCAAGCAGGTGCGCGAGAAGCTGGCCGGGCGCGTGCTCGCCGAGGCTACCTTCTCGGGCACCTACACGCTCAACCCGCGCCTGCTCACCGGCGCCTGAGCGCGGCCCGCGCGTGGAGGAGCCGACGCGCGTCTTCCTGCTGCGCCATGGCCGCACGGCCTGGAACGCCGAATCGCGCATCCAGGGCCAGCTCGACGTCCCGCTCGACGATCGGGGCCGCTGGGAGGCGGCGCGGCTGGCGCTGGCGCTGGCCGGCGAGACGCTGGCGGCGATCTACAGCAGCGACCTCGAGCGCGCGCGCGAGACGGCGCGCCCGCTCGCGCAGGCGACCGGCGTCGCGCTGCACACCGATGCCGCGCTGCGCGAGCGCGCCTTCGGCCGCTTCGAGGGCGTGACCTATGCCGAGATCGAGGCGCGCTGGCCCGACGAGGCGCGGCGCTGGCGCGCGCGCGAGCCCGATTTCGGCCCCGGCGGCGGCGAGCCGCTGCGCCGCTTCTACCAGCGCAGCGTCGGCGCCGTGCAGCGCCTGGCCGCGGCGCACCCGGGGCAGGCGATCGCCGTCGTCGCCCATGGCGGCGTGCTCGACTGCCTGTACCGCGCCGCCGGCCGCATCGAGCTGCAGGCGCCGCGCACCTGGCAGCTCGGCAACGCGGCGATCAACCGCCTGCTCTGGACCCCGCAGGGCCTGAGCCTGGTGGGCTGGAATGACAACAGCCATCTCGAGGTCTAGCCGGCCTAAAGTTCTGTTCGTACGAGCCGATACAAGGCTATACATCTCGATCCGTCGATCGGGTTCAGTTCGCCCGTCCGCGTCCGATATCCAGCACAGATAGGCAGGTTCGGTGCCGCCCCGGCGCCCCTGCCAGCCATGCAGGACGCCGGTTATGTATCGACGAGGTCTTGGCCTCCCCAGCGGAGGCTACACGCTGATCGAGTTCCTGGTCACCCTGGCCGTGATGGTGATCGTGCTCGGCATCGCGGTGCCGAATTTCGGCGCCTTCATCGCGCGCAACCAGGTCGCGGGCGTGAAGTCGGCCTTCGCCGCCTCGCTCGCCACCGCGCGCTCGGAAGCGGCGCGTTCGGGCAACCAGGTGCTGCTCGTGGCCAGCGCCGGCGGCGCCCCCGGCAACGAGTTCGGCGGCGGCTGGGATGTCTACATCGACAACGACAACAACGGCCTCGTCGATGCCGCCGACACGCGCGTGCGCCATTACGAGGCGCTGCCCGCGGCGCTGACGCTGTCGGGCAAGGCGCTGCTCGTGTTCAGCGCCAGCGGCTACCTGACGCCGGCGGCCAACAACGTCTACCGGCTGTGCGCCACCGACGGCTCGACGGCCGGCTATGCGATCAGCGTCGCCCCCAGCGGCACGACCTACGCGGGCGCGATCAACAACTGCCCATGACGATGCAAGCGCACCCTCCCCATTCCCGCCGCGCGCGCGGCATCGCGCTGTTCGAGGCGCTGATCGCGGTGCTGCTGCTGTCGCTCTCGGCGCTGGCCTACGCGGCGCTGCAGATGCGCGGCCTGTCGACGAATTCGAGCGCGATGTGGCGCAGCAAGGCGGTGCAGCTGGCGCAGGAGATGGCCGACCGCATGCGCGCCAACCAGGCCGGCGTCGCCGCCGGCGCCTACCAGAACCTGCTCGTGCCGGGCGCGGCGCCGGCCTGCGGCCCGGCCTCGGCCTGCACGCCGGCGCAGGTCGCGGCGCTGGACTACAGCGCCTGGAGCGCCGAGGTCGCGCTCGCGCTGCCCGGCGGCAGCGGCGTGGTCTGCCTCGACGCCACGCCCGACGACGGCAGTGCCGGCGCGCCGGCCTGCGACGGCGCCGCCGGGACCTACGCGATCAAGCTCTTCTGGACCGAGCGCGGTGTCGATGCGCGCGTCGCGGTGGAGTTGCGGCCATGAGCGTGCCGGGCCGCTCCCGAGCGCTCATGCCGGAGCCTTTCAAGGGCGAAGGTGCTCCAGCGATCGTGCGCGCACCGCACCACCGCGGCATGACGCTGATCGAGCTGCTGATCGGAATGGCGATCGGCCTCTTCCTGGTGCTCGTGATGGGTTCGATCTACCTCGGCAGCAAGGGCACCTTCAACGCCCAGGAATCGACGGCGCGGCTGCAGGAGAACGCGCGCTACGCGGTCGACCTGCTGAGCAACGACCTGCGCATGGGCGGATTCCGCGGCTGCGCCGGCCAGGTCGCCGGCGTCGGCCAGTTGACGAACGAGCTCCAGGGGCCGTTGACGACGGTGCTGAACTTCGGCCAGGGCGTGGCCGGATCGCACAACGTCGGCGGCGCCTGGTCGCCCGGGCTCGACGCCAGCATCGGCGCGCTGGCGCCGAATCCGGCGGGCGACGTGCTGACGATCTACCGTTCCTTCGGCACCGCCTGGGCGCTCACCGCCGACATGACGCTGCCGACCGACAGCCTGCAGGTCACGCCGAGCGCCGCCTTCAACACCGGCGACATCCTCGTCGTCGCCGACTGCAACAGCTCGGCCGTGCTGCAGATCACGAACGCGAATCCGGGCGCGACCGGCACCATCGCGCATGTGGCGGGGGCGGCCGGCGTCGTGCCCGGGGTCGCGACCTCGAGCCTCGACCGTCCCTACCTGCAGGACGCGGTGGTCTACCGCGTGCAGGCCGTGACCTACTACCTCGCGCCCAGCCTGCGCCAGCCGGGAACGATGGCGCTGTGGAGTTCGGCGACGCCGGCCTACACGGCGGGGCCGCAGCCGATCGAGCTCGTCACCGGCGTCGACCGCATGGTCGTCACCTACGGGCTCGATACCAACGGCGACCAGGCCGCCGACACCTTCGTCACCGCCGACGCCGTCGCCAACTGGAGCCAGGTCGTGAGCGCGCGCCTCGAGCTGCTGCTGTCCAGCCCCGACGCCAATGGCGCGACCACGCCCCAGCCCTACACCTACGCCGGCGTCGTCACGACGCCCACCGACCGGCGGCTGCGCACCGTCGTCTCGCTCGTCACCTCGCTGCGCAACGCCGTGCCATGAAGAACCGCCGCCTGCGCGCCGATCGCGGCGTGACGCTGATCGTGATCCTGCTGATGATGCTGGCGCTGGCCTTCCTCGGCCTGGGCGCGATGAACAGCTCGGTGCTGCAGGAGCATATGGCCGGCAACGAGCGCGACAGGAACGTCGCGACGCAGGCCGCCGAGGCGGCGCTGCGCGACGCCGCGGCCGACATCGAGGCCAACCTGGGCACCACGGGCTTCAGCTACGGCTGCGCCAACGGCCTGTGCCTGCCGCCGTCGATGCCGGCCAGCGGCGCGCAGTCGGCGCCGGTGTGGACGACGCTGAACTGGGCCGCCGACGCGCGCACCTACGGCAGCGCCACCGGCGCGCCGGCGCTGGTCGGCCCCGACAACATCGCCCTCGCGGCACAGCCGCAATACATCATCGAGCTGCTGCCCCAGCTCGATCCCGGCAACGGCTCCGGCAACAGCGCCTGTTCGACCTGCGCGCCGTCGCTCACCGGCCAGCCCTACCGCATCACGGTGCGGGCCTTCGGCGCGCGGTCATCGACCGTCGTGATCCTCCAATCCACCTACATCAAGCAATGAAACCCATGCTGAACCTCGCCCGGCGCGCGGCGCTCGGTGCCGCAGCCGGCCTGCTGCCCCTGATGGCCCTGGGTGGCCCGCTCAACCTGACCCAGGTACCGCTGTATCTGTCGACGCTGGTCAAGCCGAACGTGCTGATCGTGCTCGACAACTCGGAGTCGATGGACGGCACGATGGCCGGCCAGCTCATCGCCGGCAGCGACCCGACGACCCGCGGCAACACCGCACGCTCCGTGATCCGCAACGCCGTGACCGCGTTCCAGACCTCGTTCAACTGGGGCCTGGAGACCTTCGGCCTGTCCGACGGGCCCTGGCTGAACACGACGTACGCCTATTTCTTCGGCAACGACCAGCAGGTCGTCTACACCAACGATTGCGTCGCCGGCATCTCGCTGAGCAACGGCGGGCTGCGCTGCGTCGCCAACCCCGAGCCGGCCGCCAACGGCTACAGCTACATCACCTACGAGTACACCGGCGATGATCCCGAGATCAACGACGTGCTCTACACGCAGTTCTACGGCAACCAGCTCTACGGCATCGGCGTGCCGAATTCGACCAGCTACTACGTCTACGCCAACCACGGGCCCACCACCGGCTGGTCGAGCACCGACTTGCAGAACCAGCTGGGCAACGGCGCCTGGACCTTCTCGCCGACCGACGCCGGTTACCTGCCCGCGACCCCGCCCAACGACCGCATGTTCTGGCTGCTGCGCGCCTGGGGCTATTACGCCGACATCACCGGCATGGGTCAGCTGCTGCAGCCCGTGGCGCCGAGTTCGAACGCGCAGATCGGCGCGCTCATGAGCTACCTGGGCAACGAGACCAACGGTGCCACGGGCGAGATCAAGAACGCGGCCGTGTTCACGCCGCTGTCGGGGTCGTTCCAGACCGCGCGCAGCTATTTCGCCGGCCAGCTCGCGGGCACCTCGAGCCCCATCACCGCCTCGTGCCAGCGCAACTTCGTGCTGCTGGCCACCGACGGCAACCCGACCGGGCAGACGAGCGGCCAGATGTGGTCGCTGGCACAACAACAGAACACCTACAACGCGGCCACCAACACCTGGAGCTTCTCGACGGCCGCCAACGACGTCTTCAACAGCGTCAGCAGCCTGCGCGCGCTGGCCTACAACGCGAACAACTACGACGTCCAGACCTATGTCGTCGGTCTCGGCGACACGGTGGCCAACCCCGCTTCGGTGGCGACGCTGAACCAGATCGCGAACCTCGGCGGCACGAACCACGCCTACCTGGCGTCGAACCAGGCCGCGCTCGCGGCGGCATTCAACTCGATCAGCGTCGACATCGTCGCCCGCACCTCGGCGGCCTCGTCGGTGTCGGTCAACTCGGGCGCCTGGAACAACGGCACCAATCTCTACCAGGGCCGCTTCAACAGCGGCGACTGGTCGGGTCAGCTGCTGCAGTTCCCCATCCTCGGCACCGGGGCGGTGGGCGCGAACGCGAACTGGGACGCCGGCCAGCTGCTGAACTCGAACAACTGGAACACCGGCCGCCAGATCCTGACCTACAAGCCCTCGGCCGCTCTGGGATCGCGCGGCGTGGCGTTCCGCTGGCCGGCGAACCCGTCGGCGCCGCAGGCGAACGAGATCGATGCGGGCATGGTCGCGGCGCTGAACACCTCGCTCGCCGGCGCCGTCGACGGCTACGGCGCCCAGCGCCTGGCCTGGCTGCGCGGCAACACCGCGCTCGAGCTGCGCAACTGCGGCGGCTGCGCGGCGCCGACCTTCCGCAACCGCGCCTCGACCGTGCTGGGCGACATCGTCAACTCGGCGCCGCTGTACATCGGCGGGCCCAGCAGCAGCTACCGCGACAACATCGCCAGCGTGCCCTACAGCAGCTATGCGGCCTCGCGCACGGCGCAGACGCCGATGATCTATGTCGGCGCCAACGACGGCATGCTGCACGCCTTCAACGCCAACACCGGCGCGGAGGTCTTCGCCTACGTGCCCTGGGCCGTGCGCAACCGGCTCTCGGCGCTGCCCGACCCGGCCTACACCCACCTCTACACGGTCGACGGCTCGCCCTCGGTCTTCGACGCCTTCTATGCCGGGGCCTGGCACAGCCTGCTGGTCAGCGGCATGAATGCCGGCGCGCAGGGGCTGTTCGCGCTCGACGTCACGCAGGCGCCGTCGGTCACCGAGGCCAACGGCGCCGCCGTGCCGCGCTGGGAGATCGACGGCAGCGACCCCGATGTCGGCTACATCTTCTCCAAGCCGGTGCTGGTGCCGCTGCGCGACGGCAGCTGGCGCGTGCTCGTCGGCAACGGCTACAACAGCAGCAACGGCCACGCCGTGCTGTTGATGATCGATGTCCAGACCGGCGCGATCAGCCGCATCGACACGCTCGCGGGCAGCGCCGCAGCGCCCAACGGACTGTCCGGACTGGTGACGGTGAGCAAGACCGGCAACGGCATCGTCGACTATGTCTACGCGGGCGACCTCAACGGTAATCTGTGGAAGTTCGACCTCAGCGCGGCCGCGCCAGCGAACTGGAAGGTCGCCTACGGCAACGCCGGCGCGCCGCAGCCTCTGTTCACGACCGCGGCCGGCCAGCCCATCACCGGGCGCCCCGACGTCACGCTCACCGCCGCCGGCCAGTACCTCGTCACCTTCGGCACCGGCCGCTACATCGATGTCTCGGACACCGCCGCGGGCGCGCAGCAGGCGCTGTACGGCATCGTCGACGGCGGCGCGCCGGTGGCGATGGCCAGCCTCCAGGTGCAGACCATAGACACCACCTCGGTCGCCAACAACAACACCTGGCGTCTGACGACGCATGCGGTGGGGCCCTCGACCGACGGCATCACGCTCGCGGGCGACAACCAGATCTCGGTCAACCAGTACCGCAGCGCCAAGGGCGGTTGGGTGCTGACGCTGCCCGCCGGCGGCGAGCGCGTCGTCGCCGACGCGACGATCCGCTACGGCCGCGTCACGTTCTCGAGCCTGGTGCCCTCGACGGTGGTCTGCAGCTCGGGCGGCTCGGGCTGGCTGACGACGCTGGACGTGCTGACCGGCAACCGCTCGCCTGCCTTCGACGTCAACGGCGACGGCACGATCAACGCCAACGACCTCGTGCTCGGGATGACGCCGTCGAGCGTGCAGATCAGCTCGATCCCGGCCGCGGCGACGACGATCCGCGGCGAGAACCGCCATTACGACAACAACCTCGTCAACACCTCGGGCGGCACGGTGCTGCCGATCCAGACCCTGGGCAACCAGAAGAACTCGAGCCGCGCGAGCTGGGAGCAGATCAAATGAAAGCCTACGCGATCCAGGGCGCCGCCGCGGGCCTGTTGCTGA
>JAGWVB010000231.1 GCA_018971105.1 Burkholderiales bacterium | reverse complement strand
GCGCATCGACGGCAGCGCCGGCTCGGCGCGCGAGAGGTCGACGATGCGCGCCTGCGGGAAGCGCGGCAGCGCCAGCGTCAGCGCCGCCGCGGCGGCGCGCTCCGAGGTGAAGTAGCCGGCCGTGAGCTGCAGCGACGCGACGCCGGCGACCGTCACCGGCGCGACCCGGACCTCGAGCTCCCCGAGTTCGGGCGGCACCGGCTGGAGGCGGTCGGCCTCGGCCTTCGGCACGGTCTGCAGCACGAGCGCGAAATGCGGTCCCGGCTGCTCGAGCTTGGGCGGCCGCACCAGGAGGTCGATCGAGCGCGCATTCGGCCCCTGGCGCCCCTGCAGGTTCAGCGGCCGCTCGAGCTTGATCGTGAGCGTGCGCGTGCGGCTGGCCGCGTCGGGCTGGTAGGCGACGCTGAGCCCGGGCAGGTCGCCGCTGGCCGGCAGGCGGCGGAACTCGTCGGTGCTCTGGCGCTGCACGAGGTCGCCGGCGGCGATGAGCTCGAAGCGCAGCGTGTAGAGGTCCGACTGGCCCGCGGGCGCGAGCCCGATGAAATGGACCTCGGCGTTGAAGCGGATGCGCAGCAGCGGCGCGCCGTCGATCACCATCGGCTCGACCTCGGCCAGCGTCTGCGCGCCGGCCTGGGCGCAGACCAGCAGCGCCGCGCACAGCCACAGCCAGCGTGCGCAGCGCACCCGGATCGTCGCGATCATCGCTTCATTTCCCGGGCACCGGTACCGGTCGCAGGCCCGGCAGGCCGTGCATCTGGCGCGGGATGAGCTCGTTGTTGGTGAGGTGGCAGCTGATGCAGCTCGGCTTGTCGGGCCTGGGCTGGTAGGCCGGCGAGAGATGCTGGTACTGCACCGGCTGCCAGGCCAGCATCGTGTGGCAGGCGTCGCAGCTGCGCACGCTGACGAAATGGCCGCCGGGCCGCCCGGGCGCGTCGACGCCGTTGTGGCAGACCACGCATTGCCCCGTCATCGTCGCGTTGTGGCTGAACTGCGCCGGCCGCCAGGCCGTCGTGCGGTGGCAGCTGTCGCAGGACAGGCGCTGGCCGTAATGGCGCGCCGGGCGTCCGGTCGCGAGCTGGCCGTTGTGGCAGCTCTGGCATTGCCCCGGGGCGACGCCGTGGTGATCGAACGAGTTCGTGCCGGTGAGGCCCGTGCTGCCCATCAGCTGCGGCAGCAGCCGCGGCAGCGCGGCGCCGATGGCGGCGCGGCGCACCGGGATCGGCCGCAGCCGCGCGAGGTCGCTGAACGAGCTGCGCGTGTTCGTGTGGCAGCCCGAATTGCCGCAGTCCTTGCCCGCGTTGTGGCCGGTCGACGGGCGCGTCCTGATCGAGACGCCGTACCAGGTGTACTGGTATTCGTGGCAGCTCTCGCAGGTGAACGAGGTCTGCGGCACGCCGCTCGTGTGCATCGTCGTGCCCGGTACCGGTCCGGTCGTCGTCGTCGGCCGCATCGCCGTCGTGCTCGCCATCTTGAAGCTCGTGAAGTTGCTGCTGCCGTGACAGAGCTCGCAGGCCTGCGATCCGACCGGGATATGGGTCGCGGCGTTGCTCGCGGTCGGCGACGCGGCGCAGGCGGGCAGCGGCTTGGGCACCGGCTGGTAGGGCAGCGCCGCGGTCGTGCACAGCGTCGACGAGGTCGGCCCGCTGCCGGCGAACGGGCCCGCGGCGTGGCAGTTCGCGCAGCCGGAGACGATGCCGGTGTGCAGCACGGTGTTGCTGGCCAGGCCGGCGATCGTGTAGTCGCCGGCGACGATGTGGCAGGTGGCGCAGGCGGCGCTGGTCGGGATATGGCCCGCGGGCTTGGCGGCGCCGCTGAAGTAGCTCGTGCCGGTGTGGCAGTTCGAGCAGTCGCCGCTGGTCGGGTGCGCCGCATCGGCGACCGCGTAGGTGCCGGCCGCCGCCACCGGCCGCGTCTGGAAGCCGGTGTACTGGGCGCCGCTGCTGAGGGTCGTCGGCGCGATCGGATAGGCCGAGACGCCCATCCAGACATCGCCCGTGTCATGGCAGGTGCTGCAGCCCGAGGTGATGCCGGTGTGGATCTGCGCCGTCGTCGGCGCCGGCGTGTTGAACAGCGTGCCCGGCGGCGTCTTCGTCGCCGAGGCCGGGATCAGGCCGGCCACGCTGCCCGTGCCGTGGCAGTTCTCGCAGGTGGACGACGACGGGATGTGCGAAGCCGCGCCCACCGGCGTCGTCGGCGGCATGCCGACGAGGCTGGTGATGCCGGCGAAGTTCATCACGCTGCCAGCCGTCAGGTGGCAGCTGTTGCAGCCGACGGTGATGCCGCTGTGGCTCATGCGCGAGCCGGCGAACTTGGCACCGTTGAGCACCGGCGTGGCGGCGATCGACGAGCCGGCGCCGACATGGCAGACCTCGCACGACGCCGTGGTCGGGATATGGTTGCTCGGCAGGCCGACGATGCTGAAGTTGGCCGCGGGGATCGCGAACGTGGGCGCCGCGCTGCCATGGCATTGGGCGCAGTTGGCCGAGGTGCTGGGCGCCCAGGCGTGGATGTTGGTCAGCGTGGGCAGCGCGGAATAGTCGTTGCTCGTGTGGCAGTTGCTGCACTGCGCCGCGGCGGCATAGGGGATGTGGTTGGCCGGCTTGTCGACGCCGACGAAATAGCTCGTCGTCAGGTGGCAGGTCGCGCAGTCGCCGCTGCTCGGGTGCGCCGCGTCGGCGATGCCGTAGGTGCTGGCGGCCGCCACCGGCCGCGTCTGGAAGCCGGTGTACTGGGCCCCGGCGGTGACGACGCTGGGCGCGATCGGATAGGCGCCCATGCCCATCCAGACGTTGTTCGCCTCGTGGCAGGTCGTGCAGCCCGAGGTGATGCCGGCGTGGATCTGCGCCGTCGTCGGCGCCGGGGTCGCGAACAGCGTGCCGGGCGCCGACTTCGTCGCCGAGGCCGGGATGAGGCCGGCGACGGCACTCGTCGCATGGCAGTTCTCGCAGGTGGTCGAGACCGGCACATGCGCGCCGGCGCCCATCGGGCTCGTCGGCGGCATGCCGACGATGCTCGTGATGCCGATGAACGATACGGCCGTGCCGGCCGGCACATGGCAGCTGTTGCAGCCGACGGTGATGCCGCTGTGGCTCATCGCCGAGCCGGCGAACCTGGCGCCGTTGACGACCGGGGTGGCGGCGATCGACGAGCCGGCGCCGACATGGCAGACCTCGCAGGAGCTGCTGGTCGGGATGTGGTTGCTCGGCAGGCCGACGATGCTGAAGTTGGCCGCGGGGATCGCGAACGTCGCCGCCGCGCTGCCGTGGCATTGCGCGCAGTTGGCGCTCGTGCTGGGCGCGTTGGCATGGATCGCGGTCAGCGTCGGCATGACCGAGTAGTCGCTGCTCTGGTGGCAGGCGTTGCAGGCGGCGGTGGCGGCGTAGGGGATGTGGTTGGCCGGCTTGTCGACGCCGGTGAAGGCGGTCGTGCTGGCGTGGCAGCCGGCGCAGTCGCCGCTGGCCGGGTGCGCCGGGTCGGCGATGTTGTAGGGGCCGGCCGCGCTCACCGGCCGCGTCTGGAAGCCGGTGTACGAGGCGCCCGCGGTCAGCGTGGCGGGCGCGATCGGGTAGGCCGCCATGCCCATCCAGACATCGCTCGCCTCGTGGCAGGCCGTGCAGCCCGAGGTGATGCCGGCGTGGATCTGCAGCGTCGTCGGCGCCGGCGTCGCGAACGCGGTGCCGGGCGCGGTCTTCGTCGCCGAGGCGGCGATCAGCCCCACCGGCAGCGTCTGCAGGTGGCAGCTCTCGCAGCTCGTCGCCGACGGGATGTGCGAGGCGCTGCCGATCGGCGTCGTCGCCGGCATGCCGACGATGGCGGCGATGCCCGCGAACGCGGCCGGCGTGCCGGCGGCGACATGGCAGCTGACGCAGCCGCTGCCGATGCCGGCATGGTTCATCAGCGAACCGGTGAACTTGGCGCCGTCGACGACCGGCGTGGCGGCGATCGACGAGCCGGCGCCGACGTGGCAGACCTCGCACGAGGCCGAGGTCGGCAGGTGGTTCGACGGCAGGCCGACGATGGCGAACGAGGCCGCCGGTATCGCGTACGAAGCCGCCGCGCTGCCGTGGCATTGCGCGCAGTTGGTGCTGGTGCTGGGCGCGTAGGCGTGGATGTTGGTCAGCGTCGGCAGCACCGAGTAGTCGGCGCTCGTGTGGCAGTTGTCGCAGGTGGCGGTCGCCGCGGTCGGGATATGGTTGGCGGGCTTGTCGGCGGCGGTGAAGGCGACGGTGTTGGCGTGGCACTGGATGCAGTCGCCGCCGGCCGGGTGCGCCGCGTCGGCCACGCGGTAGGGTCCGCCGCTGGCGCCCGGCCGCGCCTGGAAGCCGGTGTAGCTCGCCCCCGGGCTGAGCGTGGACGGCGAAATCGGGTAGCTGCCCATGCCCATCCAGACATCGCTGCCCTCGTGGCAGCTGGTGCAGCCCGAGGTGATGCCGGTGTGGATCTGCGCCGTGTTCGGCGCCGGGTTCGCGAACGCGGTGCCGGGCGCGGTGGCGGTGGCGCTGGCGGGGATGTTGCCGGCCGGCATCGAGGCCAGGTGGCAGGTCTCGCAGCTCGTGCCCGAGGGGATGTGCGAGCTCGCACCGGCCGGCGTCGTCGGCGGCATCGCGACGACGCGCGCGATGCCGGCGAAGCTGCTCGAGCTGCCGGCCGCCACGTGGCAGGCGACGCAGTTCGACGCGATGCCGCTGTGGCTCATCTGCGAGTTCGCGAACTTCGCGCCGTTGGGCACCGGCAGCGTCGCCACCGACGACGCGGCGCCGACATGGCAGACCTCGCACGAGGCGCTGGTCGGGATATGCGTGGCCGGCAGGCCGACGATGCTGAAGTTGGCCGCCGGCAGCGCGAACGACGGCGCCGCGCTGCCGTGGCACTGGGCGCAGTTGGTGTTGATGTTGGGCGCGTAGGCGTGGATGTTGGCCAGCGTCGGCAGCACCGAGTAGTCGGTGCCGGTGTGGCAGTTGCTGCATTGCGCCGTCGCCGCGTAGGGGATGTGGTTGGCCGGCTTGTCGACGCCGGTGAAGGCGTTCGTGCTGGCGTGGCATTGCGAGCAGTCGCCGCCGGCCGGGTGCGCGGCATCGGCGATGGCGTCGGCGCCGCCGGCGGCCGTCGGACGCGCATGGAAGCCGGTGTACGAGGCGCCCGGCGTCAGCGCCGCGGGGGCGATCGGGTAGGCCGAGGTGCCCATCCAGACCGCGTTCGTGTCGTGGCAGGTCGAGCAGCCCGAGGTGATGCCGGTGTGGATCTGCGCCGTGTTCGGCGCCGGCGTCGCGAACGCGGTGCCGGGCGCGGTCTTGGTCGCCGAGGCGGCGATCAGGCCCGCGGGCAGGGTCGCCAGGTGGCAGGTCTCGCAGTTCGTGCTCGACGGGATGTGCGAGCCGACGCCGACGGGTGCGGTGGCCGGCATGCCGACGATGCGCGTGATGCCGGTGAACGCCGCCGGGCTGCCGGCGGCGGTGTGGCAGGCGACGCAGCCGCTGCCGATGCCGGCATGGTTCATCAGCGAGCCGGCGAACCGGGCGCCGCTGAGCACCGGCGCGGCGGCGATCGAGGAGCCGGCGCCGAGATGGCAGACCTCGCACGAGGCGGTGGTCGGGATGTGGTTGGCGGGCAGGCCGACGATGCTGAAGTTGGCCGCGGGGATCGCGAACGAGGCCGCCGCGCTGCCATGGCATTGGGCGCAGTTGGTGCTCGTGCTCTGGGCGTTGGCGTGGATCGCGGTGACGCTGGGCTGGACCGCGTAGTCGGTGCCGACGTGGCAGCTGTTGCACTGGGCGCTGGCGGCGTAGGGGATGTGGTTGGCCGGCTTGTCGACGCCGGTGAAGGCGTTCGTGTTGGCGTGGCACTGCGCGCAATCGCCGCTCGTCGGGTGCGCCGGGTCGGCGACGTTGTTCGGGCCCGCGCTCGTGCCGGGCCGGGTCTGGAAGCCGGTGTAGCTGGCGCCGGCGGTGAAGGCGCTGGGTGCGATCGGGTAGGCGCCCATGCCCATCCAGACCAGGGGCCGCTCGTGGCAGTTCGTGCAGCCCGAGGTGATGCCGGTGTGGATCTGCGCCGTCGTCGGCGCCGGCGCGGCGAACGCGGTGCCCGGCGCGGTCTTCGTCGCCGAGGCCGCGACGAGGCCGGCGGGCATCGAGGCGAGGTGGCAGTTCTCGCACGCCGTGCCGGCCGGGATGTGCGCGTTCGCCCCCGCCGGGCTCGTCGGCGGCATGCCGACGATGGCCGTGACGCCGGTGAACGCGGCCGGCGTGCCGGCGGCGACATGGCAGGCGACGCAGCCACTGCCGATGCCGGCATGGTTCATGAGCGAGCCGCTGAACCTGGCGCCGTCGACCACCGGCGTGGCGGCGATCGAGGAGCCGGCGCCGACGTGGCAGACCTCGCAGGAGCTGCTGGTCGGCAGGTGGTTGGCGGGCAGGCCGACGATGCTGAAGTTGGCCGCGGGGATCGCGAACGAGGCCGCCGCGCTGCCATGGCATTGGGCGCAATTCGCGCTCGTGCTGGGCGCCCAGGCGTGGATGTTGGTGAGCGTCGGCAGCGCCGCATAGTCGGCACTGGTGTGGCAGTTGTTGCACGCCGCGTTCGCGGCGGTGGGGATGTGGTTGGCCGGCTTGGCGACGCCGCTGAAGGCGGTCGTGCCGACATGGCATTGGGAGCAGTCGCCGCCGCTGGGGTGCGCCGCATCGGCCACCGTGTAGGTGCCGGCGTTCGTACCCGGGCGCACCTGGAAGCCGGTGTACGAGGCGCCCGCCGTCAGCACCGAGGGCGCGATCGGGTAGGCGCCCATGCCCATCCAGACATCGCTGGCCTCGTGGCAGTCGGCGCAGCCCGAGGTGATGCCGGTGTGGATCTGCACCGTCGTCGGCGCCGGATTCGCGAACGTCGTGCCGGGCGGCAGCGTCGTCGCCGAGGCCGGCACGAGGCCGCTCGGCATCGACGCGAGGTGGCAGGTCTCGCAGCGGGTCGACGAGGGGATGTGCGAGCCCGCACCGACCGGGCTCGTCTGCGGCATCTTCGTGATCGTCGCGATGCCGATGAAGCCGGCCTGCTGCGGCACCGGCACATGGCAGGCGACGCAGTTGCCGTTGATGCCGGCATGGTTCATCAGCGAGCCGGCGAACCGGGCGCCGCTGAGCACCGGCGCGGCGGCGATCGAGGAGCCGGCGCCGAGATGGCAGACCTCGCACGAGGCGGTGGTCGG
>JAGWVB010000230.1 GCA_018971105.1 Burkholderiales bacterium | reverse complement strand
TGCCGGCGGCGACGCCGCCGGCCGCCGCCAGCCCGACGCCGAGCAGGCCGCCGCCCGGCGCCTGCGGCGCAGCGTAGCCGGGGCCGTACCCCGGGCCGTAGCCCGGCGCGGCGGGAAAGCCCGCGGCCCCGTTCGCGCCAGCCAGCGGCGCCGCGCCGTAGCCCGGCTGCGGCTGGGTGCCGCGCCTGAGCCTCGACCAGGCGTAGGCGCCGAAGGCGCCCAGGCCGAGGATCCAGACCCAGCTCGGCACGCCGCCCGCGCGCGCGCTCGGCTGGGCGCGCAGCGGCGTACCGACCCGCGCCGGCGCCGGCGCCTGCACCGCGGCTGCACGCTGCTCGCGCGCGAGCAGCTGCTGCAGCTGCTCGAACTTGGCCTTGTCGGTGAAACCGATGGCCGGATCGAGCGTGCGCGCCAACTCGGCCTGGCGTGCGGCCTCGTTGAAATGCGCGTCGTGGGCCAGGATCTCGGCGTAGACGTAATGCGCGCGCGCGCTGCCGGGCTTGGCGGTGACGACTTCCTGCATCATCGATTCGGCCTGGTTGTAATGGCCGGCGCGTACCGCGGCCTGGACTTCGGCGACCGAGGGCAGCGCATAGGCGGCGCAGGCGCCGAGCGCGAGGGCGAGGGCGGCAAGGATGCGTGGGAGTTTCATGCGGGGATCCGTTCGCAAGGGGGCGAGGCGGCGTAGATGGCGGTGCCGCGGCGCCAATTCAAGCCCTGCGGGCGGCCAGGTCGTCCTGTTATCATCGCGTGCTCCCTGAACCCGCACCCTGGTGCCCGGGCCGTACGCGCTGCAAGGCGCCGTGGCGGTCCTTTCCGGAGCTCTTCCGCATGCGCCTACTCGGCAAAGCGCTCACCTTCGACGACGTGTTGCTGGTGCCGGCGTATTCCCAGGTGTTGCCCCGCGACACCAGCCTGGCGACCCGCCTGTCGCGCAACATCACGCTCAACCTGCCGCTGGTCTCGGCCGCGATGGACACCGTGACCGAGGCGCGCCTGGCGATCGCGATCGCGCAGGAGGGCGGCATCGGCATCGTGCACAAGAACCTCACGCCGCGCCAGCAGGCGGCCGAGGTCGCGCGCGTCAAGCGCTACGAATCGGGCTTGCTGCGCGACCCGATCACGGTCGGCCCGGCGGCGACGGTGCGCGAGGTGATCGCGCTGTCCAGGCAGCATGGCGTCTCGGGCTTTCCGGTGGTCGAGGGCGGCATCGTCGTCGGCATCGTCACGAACCGCGACCTGCGCTTCGAGACCCGTCTCGACGCCCCGGTGCGCGAGATCATGACGCCGCGCGAGCGCCTGGTCTGGGTGCGCGAGGGCACGACGCTGGACGAGGGCAAGGCGCTGATGCACCGCCACAAGCTCGAACGCGTGCTCGTCGTCTCCGACCAGTTCGAATTGCGCGGGCTGATGACGGTCAAGGACATCACCAAGCAGACCGATTTCCCGAACGCCGCGCGCGACGCCCACGGCAAGCTGCGCGTCGGCGCCGCCGTCGGCGTGGCCGAGGGCACCGAGGAGCGCGTCGAGCAGCTCGTCGCCGCCGGCGTCGACGCCATCGTCGTCGACACCGCGCATGGGCACAGCCAGGGCGTGATCGAGCGCGTGCGCTGGGTCAAGCGCCATTACCCCCAGGTCGACGTCATCGGCGGCAACATCGCCACGCCCGCGGCGGCGCTGGCGCTGGTCGAGGCCGGGGCCGACGCGGTCAAGGTCGGCATCGGCCCGGGCTCGATCTGCACCACGCGCATCGTCGCCGGCGTCGGCGTGCCGCAGATCATGGCCATCGACACGGTGGCCAAGGCGCTCGAGGGCAGCGGCGTGCCGCTGATCGCCGACGGCGGCATCCGCTATTCGGGCGACATCGCCAAGGCCATCGCCGCCGGCGCCAGCAGCGTGATGATGGGCAGCATGTTCGCCGGCACCGAGGAGGCGCCGGGCGAGACCATCCTCTACCAGGGCCGCACCTACAAGAGCTACCGCGGCATGGGCAGCCTGGGCGCGATGCAGCAGGGCAGCGCCGACCGCTATTTCCAGGACCAGGGCAACAACCCGAGCACGGCCAAGCTGGTGCCCGAGGGCATCGAGGGCCAGGTCCCGTACAAGGGCTCGGTCGTGGCTATCGTGTTCCAGATGGCCGGCGGGCTGCGCGCCAGCATGCATTACTGCGGCTGCGCCAGCATCGAGGAGATGCACCGGCGCGCCGAATTCGTCGAGATCACGACCGCGGGCATCCGCGAGAGCCATGTGCACGACGTCCAGATCACCAAGGAAGCGCCCAACTACCGGCGCGAATGATGGCCCCTCCCGAAGCGCTTTCGGCGCCTCCCCTCCGGGGGCGATCCCGGCGACCCCGGCGGCCCGGCATGGCCGGTTTCGCGGCGTCCGCTCGGTCACGCTGAATCACTTCCGTCGAGGTAGCGTTTGACGACTGAGAGCGCTGAAGTGGAGAAGAGCGGCCGCCCGGGCGCGAGGCGGGCGGCCGCGCTGCCCTTCATCCTGGTGACGGTCGTGATCGACATGGTGTCGATCGGCCTCATCATCCCGGTGCTGCCGCATATCGTCGGCCTGTTCACGCACGGCAAGACCGAGCAGACCTGGTGGTCGGGCGCGGTCTTCCTCGCCTTCAGCTCGGCCAATTTCCTCGCCAGTCCGGTGCTGGGCGCGCTGTCCGACCGCTACGGCCGGCGGCCGGTGCTGCTGATCGGCTTCTCGGGGCTGGCGCTGTCGACCATCGTCACCGGTCTTGCGACCCATCTGTGGATGCTGATTGCGGTGCGCCTGGTCTCGGGCGCGATGCAGGCGAATGTCTCGGTCGCCCAGGCCTATGTCGCCGACATCACGCCGCCCGCGGAGCGCGCGCGCCGCTTCGGCCTGCTGGGCGCGATGTTCGGCATCGGGTTCATCCTCGGGCCGGTGCTGGGCGGGATCCTGGGCGCCGTGAATATCCGGCTGCCGTTCTTCGTCGCCGGCGGCCTGTCCTGCGTGAACTGGCTCTACGGCTGGTTCATCCTGCCCGAGTCGCTGCCGCCGGAGCGCCGCCGCCCCTTCGAATGGAGGCGCGCCCATCCGCTGGCGGCGCTGCGCGGGCTGTCGGAACTCCAGGGCGTCGGCCTGCTCGTCGCCACCGTGGGCCTGCTGTCGCTGGCGCAATTCACGATGCACACGAGCTGGGTTCTCTACACCGATTTCAAATTCGGCTGGGGCCCGGGGCAGGTGGGCTGGTCGCTGTTCACGGTCGGCCTCGTCTCGGCGTTCTCGCAGGGCGTGCTGCTCAAGCACTTGCTGGCGCGCGTCTCGGCGCCGCGGCTGGCGCTGTTCTCGATCGCCTCGAGCATGCTGACCTTCCTGTGCATCGGCCTGGCGACGCAGGGCTGGATGCTGTACGCGATCATCGTCGTCGGCAATATTGCCGGCGCCGGCGGCGCGGCGACGATCCAGAGCCTGATCTCCAACGCCGCCGACGCGCAGAACCAGGGTCAGACGATGGGCTCGGTCGGGTCGCTGAACAGCCTCGCCGCGGTGACGGCGCCGCTGTTCGCGACGCCGCTGCTGGGCGCCGTCTCCAAGCTCGACCCCGCGAGCTGGAAGATGGGCCTGCCTTTCTTCTTCTGCGCCGCGCTGGCGGCGCTGTCGCTGAGCTTCGCCCTGGTCCATTTCCGCCGTCCGCCGGCGACCGCCGCCGCCGCGGCCTGAACCGCTTCCCACTCCGCCCCGCCCATGTCCCACGACAAGATCCTCATCCTCGACTTCGGTTCGCAGGTCACGCAGCTGATCGCGCGCCGCGTGCGCGAGGCGCATGTCTATTGCGAGATCCACCCCAACGACGTCGGCGACGACTTCATCCGCGATTACGCGCCCAAGGCCATCATCCTCTCGGGCAGCCATGCCAGCACCTACGAGGAGCAGGACCTGCGCGCGCCGCAGGCGGTGTGGGATCTGGGCGTGCCGGTGCTGGGCATCTGCTACGGCATGTTCACGATGACGGTGCAGCTCGGCGGCGCCGTCGAGGCGAGCGCGAAGCGCGAATTCGGCTATGCCGAGGTACGCGCCCATGGCCACACCAAGCTGCTCGCCGATATCGAGGACCATCGGACGGCCGAGGGCCACGGCATGCTCGAGGTCTGGATGAGCCATGGCGACAAGGTCACCGCGCTGCCGCCCGGATTCAAGCTGATGGCGAGCACGCCGAGCTGCCCGATCGCCGGCATGGCGGATGAGGCGCGCGGCTATTACGGCGTGCAGTTCCACCCCGAGGTCACGCACACGCGGCAGGGCCGGGCGCTGCTCGAGCGCTTCGTGCTCGGCATCGCCGGCGCCAGGCCCGACTGGGTGATGCGCGACCATGTCGCCGAGGCCGTCGCGGCGATCCGCGCCCAGGTCGGCGACGAGGAGGTCATCCTCGGCCTGTCGGGCGGCGTCGATTCGAGCGTCGCGGCGGCGCTGATCCACCGCGCCATCGGCGACCAGCTGACCTGCGTCTTCGTCGATCATGGCCTGCTGCGCCTGAACGAGGGCGCGATGGTGATGGAGATGTTCGCGGGCCGGCTGCACGCGAAGGTGATCCATGTCGACGCCGGCGCGCAGTTCCTCGGCCATCTTGCCGGCGTCACCGACCCCGAGGCCAAGCGCAAGATCATCGGGCGCGAATTCGTCGAGGTCTTCCAGCGCGAGGCGAAGAAACTCGCGAACGCGAAATGGCTGGCCCAGGGCACGATCTATCCCGACGTCATCGAGTCGGGCGGCGCGAAGACGAAGAAGGCGACGACGATCAAGAGCCACCACAACGTCGGCGGCCTGCCGGCGACACTGGGCCTGAAGCTGCTCGAGCCGCTGCGCGACCTCTTCAAGGACGAGGTGCGCGAACTCGGCGTCGCGCTCGGGTTGCCGCACGAGATGGTCTACCGCCATCCGTTCCCGGGACCGGGTCTGGGCGTGCGCATCCTCGGCGAGGTCAAGGCCGAATACGCCGACCTGCTGCGCCGCGCCGACGCGATCTTCATCGACGAGCTGCGCGCGGCCATCGATGCGGCCAGCGGCAGGAGCTGGTACGACCTGACGGCGCAGGCCTTCGCGGTCTTCCTGCCGGTGAAGAGCGTGGGCGTGATGGGCGACGGCCGCACCTACGATTACGTGGTGGCGCTGCGCGCCGTGCAGACGAGCGACTTCATGACCGCCGACTGGGCCGAGCTGCCCTATGCGCTGCTGAAGAAGGTCTCCGGCCGCATCATCAACGAGGTGCGCGGCATCAACCGGGTGACCTACGACGTCAGCAGCAAGCCACCGGCGACGATCGAGTGGGAATGAGTCAAGCTCGTCCCGTGGTGTGGACGGGGATCCGAAGACAAACCGATTTCGCTGCAGGGACAAGGACTTAGCGTCCAACGACGTCCCGCTGGGTCCGGCGGCGTCCCAGGCGGACTGACGGTTGACTTGACGGTATCCGAGCACCTACGCTGGCAGGCCTGCGGCGATACCGTCAGACGCCGTGACGGTATCGGGGCCTGCAATCAGGGACGGATCGGAGATCTCATGGACACCTCGGTGGATCGCTCTCGAGTGGGGCTGGGCGGCGCGACGACGCGCCGCGGATTGACGGAATCGAAGCTGCGGGAACTGCAGCCCGGCGACCGTAGTTACAAGGTCAGCGACGGTGGCAATGGCCTGTACGTCGTGGTCACGCCCAGCGGCCACCGCTCGTTCCGCTACGACTACCGACTGAACGGCCGCCGCGAGACCTTGACCATCGGCCGCCATGAGCCGGTTGCGCGTCAGGTGCAGCGATCACATCTGGCCTATGGTATGGACGTGACGCTCGAGGAGGCGCGTCTGCTGCTGGCGCGGGCGCGGGTCGACGTCAGCTCGGGGCGGTCTCCGGCACGGGCGAAGGTCGAGCAGCGCGGCGAAGTTGCCGACGCGATGAGCTTCGGACGCTGGGCGGCGCAGTATTTCGAGTTCAAGTCCGACGCCAAGAGCGGCGCCGAGCGACTGGCCGACAGCACGCTCGCGTTGCGGCGGTCGATCTACGACCGCATCCTGGCCGGCCCGTTGGCAAAGCTGAACCTCGATGAGCTCAAGCCGGTCGCGCTCGGTGAACTGCTCGACCGCGTCAAGACCGAGCGCGGACCAGGCCCGGCCGTGCACGCCAGGGAACTGGTACTGCAGGTTTATCGATTTGCCATCGGCAAGGGGGTCGAGATTGCCAACCCGGCCGAATCCGTGGCCAGAAGAGCCTATGCGACTTTCGTCGCACGCGAGCGCAACCTCAGCCGCCACGAGATCAAGACCTTGCTCGACGGACTGGAGCAGACCGGCACCGCACCGACGCTGCGGCTGGCCGTCCGGTTCATGCTGTTGACGGGCGTTCGCAAAGGCGAGTTCATCGGGGCCACGTGGTCGGAGATAGCTTGGAAGCGGGCGCAGTGGCTGATTCCGGCCGAGCGCATGAAGGGAGGCAAGCCTCACACGGTCTACCTGGCGGAGCAGGCACTCGACATCCTCACGACGCTGCGGACCTGCTTCCCGTCGAGCAAGTACGTCCACCCCAGCCGCTACGAATCGACCGAGCCTATCAGCCCGGCCACGCTGAACCGGACCATCGCCGCGGCGGTGGACCGGATCAACGCGGATCGATCCGCGGATCAGGAGCCGTTTCGACCGGTCTCGGTCCACGATCTGCGCCGAACGTTCTCGTCACGGCTCAACGACGCGCTGTTTCCGGAAGCCTTGATCGAGGCGTGCCTGGCTCACCAGAAGAAGGACCAGGTCGCAGCCGCCTACAACCATGCGCGCTTGTCCGGGCCGAGGAGAGTCCTGATGCAGGTGTGGGCGGACATGCTCGACTGTTGGACTCGTGGTGAATCCGCCAAGGAGGTCGTTGTGCTGGGCAAGGCGAAGATCGATGCGGCCGCGCATGATGCGGAAGGCATTAACTTGTAGGCAGAGGGCTTCCGGCTTCCGCAGCCACATGACGCCTGCAGTCGCGTTTTGTCGAGCGTTGCCGAGTACTGATTGGCTCACGGCCGGCTTGACGGCGATTCCTTCCACTCAGGATGTCGGCCACAGGTTGCCATTCAAGACTCTGCACCTAAAGTCCGAGATCGAAGCTAAGTGCTTGTCGCGCCTTGATATTCCGCCTGCCGGACCCCGAAACCCCACATAGACCCCCACGGGATGAGCCCTCGGAGTCACGTTTTGAGCGACCGTTGGTC
>JAGWVB010000229.1 GCA_018971105.1 Burkholderiales bacterium | reverse complement strand
CCCAGCGCAGCACCTGGGTGCCGCCGGCGTTGGTGGCCAGGTTGCCGCCGATCGTGCAGCTGCCCTCGGCGGCCAGGCTCAGCGGCAGCAGCAGGCCCTGCGCCGCCGCCGCCTCCTGCAGGCTCTGCAGCACGCAGCCGGCCTCGGCCGTCAGCGTCAGGTTGGCGGCGTCGATCCCGCGCAGGCGGTTCAGCCGCTGCAGGCTGAGCAGGATCTGATGGCCGCTGGCGTCGGGGATGCTGCCGCCGACGAGGCCGGTGTTGCCGCCCTGGGGCACGATGGCGCAGCGATGCGCGGCGCAGGCGCGCACGACGGCGGCGACCTCGGCCGTCGACGCCGGGCGCACGACGGCGCGCGCGCGACCGCGCCAGCGCCGGCGCTGGTCCAGCTCCCAGGCGCCGAGGTCGCCGCCTTCGAGCACCTGCGCCGCGCCGACCGCGGCGCGCAGCTCATCGAGCAGGTTCACGCCACCAGCCCGGCGCGCACGCGGCGCCGGATGTAGAGCACGGCGCAGGCGAACAGCACCAGGCTGAGCGCGATCTGCAGCCCCGCCAGCCGCGCCGACAGGCCATGGTCGCCCCAGGCGCGGATCACGCCCTCCATGAAGTAGAGCCAGACCAGCAGCGCGATCCAGCGGTAGGTGTGGACGCGATGGCGCAGCAGGCCGCCGACGCAGAACACCAGCGGCAGCACCTTGATCGCCCAGCTGCCGCTGCCGGTGGGCGCGAGCCAGAGCTCCCAGGCCAGTCCGAGTGCGATGAGTGCGGCCAGCGCGGCGAGCGTGAGCGCGCGCAGGGGGGCCAGCGTATCGGTCGTGCCGGCTTGCGGCTGCGTCGTCGTCGTCATGCGGCATCATAGCCAGCATGACCTCGCCGCCGGGCCGCAGCCTCGCCCAACTCGCGCAGCGCGAACTGCCGCAGCTCGTCCAGACGCTCAGCCACTGGCCCTGGATCCTGACGCTGCGCACGCTGGGCCGGCGCTTCCGCGAGGACCGGCTCGGCCTCACCGCCGGCAGCCTGACCTTCACGACGCTGATCGCGCTCGTGCCGCTGCTGACGGTGACGCTGGCGGTGTTCACCGCGTTCCCGATGTTCGGCGGGCTCGAGAAGGGGCTCGAGCAGTATTTCCTGCGCAACCTCGTCCCCGACACGATCGCGCGTCCGGTGCTGCACTCGCTGACGCTGTTCGCGAACAAGGCGCGCGGGCTCGGCACCATCGGCCTGATGCTGCTCGGCGCGACCGCGCTGGCGATGGTGCTGACGATAGACCGCACGCTGAACGCGATCTGGCGCGTGCGCCGGCCGCGGCCGATGGCGCAGCGCATCCTCGTCTATTGGGCCGGACTGACGCTGGGACCGCTCGTGCTCGCGCTCAGCCTGTCGCTGACCTCGTACCTCGTCTCGGCCTCGCGCGGCCTCGTCGCCGCCCTGCCCGGCGGCGTGGGCTTCCTGCTCGAGGCGGTCCAGTTCTGGCTCTTCGCCGGCGCCACCGCGGGCTTGTTCCACTACGTGCCCAACACCGACGTGCGCTGGCGCCATGCCTGGGCGGGCGGGCTCTTCGTCGCGATCGCGTTCGAAGGCGCGAAGAAGGGGCTGGCCTGGTATGTCCAGTCGGTGCCGACCTACTCGACGATCTACGGCGCCTTCGCGACGCTGCCCATCCTGCTGCTGTGGATCTACCTCGGCTGGGTCATCATGCTGCTCGGCGCCGTGATCGCGGCCTACGCGCCGAGCCTGCAGATGCGCGTCGCCAGCGTCGAGCCGACACCGGGCTGGCGCTTCGAGCTCGCGCTGGCGCTGCTGCGCCAGCTCGACGCCGCGCGGCGCGCGGGCCGGCCCGGGATGGCGCTGGCGACGCTGGCCGCGGCGCTGCGCACCGACCCGCTGCAGATCGATCCGGTGCTCGAGGGGCTCGCTGCCATCGACTGGGTCTCGCGCCTGGACGAGGCGCCCGGCGCCGACCCCCGGGGCCCGCGCTACGTGCTGCTGTGCGACCCGGCGGCGACGCCGATGACGCCGCTGGTCGAGCGCATGCTGCTCGCGCCCGGGGCCGCGTCGGCGGCGTTCCGCGCCGCCGCGGCGATCGATCGCGTCACGCTCGCGCAGGTACTGCACGGCTGAGCGCCGGCGGCCCTCAGGGCTTGGGGATGCGGATGCGGCTGATCATCAGCGTGCCCGAGGCCGCGAACAGCAGCGTCAGCGGATGCAGCGTGTAGCCCGCGAGATGCAGGGCGCCGAACCACAGGTCGTCGCCGAGGGCACCCGCCGACGCCGCCGCCGCGAGCAGCGCGGCGATCACGATCGAGGTCGGTATCGGCGTGCCCTCGAACCAGCGCACCTTGCCGGTCGCGGCCGCGTAGGCCTCGGCGGTGACGTTGTAGCGCGCCAGGCGCGAGACGCCGCAGGCGACGAAATAGGCCAGGATCACGCGGTCATAGAGCCCGCGCATGCCGCAGGCGTAGCCCATCATCGCCGGCGCGACGCCGAACGAGATCACGTCGGCGAGCGAATCCAGCTCGCGCCCCATCGCCGACGACTGCTGGCGCCAGCGTGCGATGCGGCCGTCGAGCACGTCGAACACGAGCGCGGCGAGGATCAGCGCGGCCGCGATCTCGAGATGCAGCGCCGCGCCGTTGGCGAGAAAGGTCATGGTCGAGAACAGCGCGCCGGTGCCGCACACGGCGTTGCCGAGCGTGAACCAGTCGGCGAGGTGGAACTCGCGGATCATCGAGAAGGGTTTGGGGCGCGGGTCCGTCATCGGGGTCGGCTGGCGTTTCAGGCAAGCGCGGCGCGCATCGCCGCCAGCACCGCGTCGGGCGCCTCGGCCATCAGGCTGTGGCCGGCGTCGATCGTGTGCACCCGGGCGCGCAGCAGCGCGGCCAGCGCGCCGGCGCTGCGCGCCGGCGTCATCTGGTCGAACCGGCCCAGGATCAGGTGCGCCGGGCAGGCCAGCTTCGCGCCGGCGGCCTCGGCGCCGGCGTAGGCGTTGCAGGCGGCGAAATCGGTGTGGAACAGCGCCGCATCGCCCTGCGCGACCAGCACATGGCGGCCGAGCGCGCGCGCGCTGCCGCGCAGCCATATGCCCGGGCCCGGGAACGAGGGCTTGGGCGCGAGCGTGGAATGCGAGTAGCTCACGACCCGGTCGATCGCTTCCAGCGGCGCCTCGAGCGCAGTCTGCAGCAGCGCCGGCGCCACCTTCATCGGGTAGGTCGAGCCCAGCATCGCCAGCCGCGTCGCGCGCGCCGGTGCGCGCGCCGCCGCCTCGAGCGCGACCAGCGAGCCCATGCTGTGGCCGGCCAGCGCGGCGCGCTCGACGCCGGCGGCGTCGAGCAGCGCGAGCAGCCAGTCGGCCATCGCCTCGATGCTCGTCAGCGCCGGGCCCGCGCTCGCGCTGTGTCCCGGCAGGTCGACGGCGAGCACGCCCCGGCCATGGTGGGCGAACCAGCGCGCGAGCAGGTTCCACACGCTGTGGTCGTTCAGCGCCCCGTGCACGAGCACGAGGCAGGGCAGGGCGGGATCGAAGGGCTTGCCGCCCGTGTAGGCGTAGGCGGCGCGGCCGGCGACTTCGAGCTTCATGCCGCTCCTGCCCCCGATTTCAGCGCCGCCTTGAATGCCGCCTTGAGGTCGGCGATGAGGTCGTCGGCGTCCTCGAGTCCGATGCTCAGCCGTATCGTCCCGGGGCCGATGCCGGCCGCGGCCAGCGCCGCGTCGTCCATGCGGAAATGCGTCGTCGAGGCCGGGTGGATCACGAGCGAGCGGCAGTCGCCGACATTGGCCAGATGCGAGAACAGCTTGAGCGCCTCGATGAAGGCCTGGCCCTGGCGGCGCGAGCCGCGCAGGTCGAAGCTGAACACGGCGCCGCAGCCGCGCGGCAGCAGGCGGGCGGCGAGTGCGCGGTCCGGGTGCCCGTCGAGCTCGGGGTAGGCCACCGCGGCCACGGCCGGATGCGCGGCAAGGAACTCGACGATGCGGCGCGTGTTCGCGACATGGCGGGCCATGCGCAGCGGCAGCGTCTCGATGCCCTGGAGGATGAGCCAGGCGCTGTGCGGGCTGAGGCAGGCGCCGAAGTCGCGCAGGCCCTCGCGGCGCGCGCGCAGCAGGAAGGCGCCGTCGCTGCTCTCCTCGCTGAACACCATGCCGTGGAAGCCGGCGTAGGGCTGGTTCAGCTCGGGGCAGCGCGTCGATGTCGACCAGTCGAACGAGCCGCCGTCGACGAGCAGGCCGCCGACCACGGTGCCGTGGCCGCAGAGGAACTTCGTCGCCGAATGCAGCACGAGGTCGGCGCCATGCTCGAAGGGCCGCATCAGCCACGGCGTCGTGAAGGTGCTGTCGACGAGCAGCGGGACGCCGGCCTCGTGCGCGACGGCGGCCACGGTCGGGATGTCGAGCACGTCCAGACCCGGGTTGCCCAGCGTCTCGCCGAACAGCAGCCGGGTCTCGGGCCGGATCGCGGCGCGCCAGGCGTCGATGTCGCGCGGCGGCACGAAGGTCGTCGTGATGCCGAAGCGCGGCAGCGTGTAGTGCAGCAGGTTGTGGCTGCCGCCATAGAGCGCCGACGAGGCGACGATGTGCGAGCCCGCGCCTGCCAGCGTCGCCAGCGCCAGGTGCAGTGCCGCCTGGCCGCTGGCGGTGGCGATGGCGCCGACGCCGCCCTCGAGCGCGGCGATGCGCTCCTCGAGCACCGCATTCGTCGGGTTGCTGATGCGGCTGTAGACATGGCCCGGCCGCTCGAGGTTGAACAGGCTGGCCGCGTGCTCGCTGCTCTCGAAGACGAAGCTGGTGCTGAGGTGGATGGGCAGCGCACGCGCGCCGGTGGCCGGATCGGGGGCGGCGCCGGCATGCAGGGCCAGGGTGTCGAATCCGGGGTCGCTGGGTCCGGCCATGGGCGGTCGATCAGAGCAGGAATGGGCGCCGATTGTGGGCTATATTGATCCGGCAGCCGCACCCACTCCCCCAGCCGAGCACCCGCCATGAAAGTCACGGACATCCTGCGCGTCAAGGGCAACACGCTCTACACCGTCTCGCCCAGCCAGACGCTGGCCCATGCGGCGACGACGATGTCCGAGCTCGACATCGGCTCGCTCGTCGTGATGGAGCATGGCGACCTCGTGGGCATGCTCACCTTCCGCGAGGTCATCAACGCCGTCGTCGCCAACGGCGGCTCGTTCGGCGACCGCCATGTGCGCTCGGTGATGGACGACGCGCCGCTGACCTGCACGCCGGCGACCGAGATCGACGAGGTGCGGCGCATGATGCTGCAGCGCCATGCGCGCTACATGCCGGTGCTCGACCGCCGCACGCTGATGGGCGTGATCTCGTTCTACGACGTCGCCAAGACCGTCGTCGACGCGCAGGATTTCGAGAACCGCATGCTCAAGGCCTACATCCGCGATTGGCCCGAGGACGCGTCGCCCGCGGATGCCAAGCCCGCCGCCTGAACGGCGGGCCCGGGCGCCCGCACCCTAGAATCCGCGGATGTCAGGCAGCACCTTCGGCGAACTCTTTCGCGTCACCAATTTCGGCGAGAGCCATGGCCCGGCCATCGGCTGCGTCATCGACGGCTGCCCGCCCGGGCTCGCGCTGGCCGAGTCCGACATCCAGCATGACCTCGACCGCCGCCGCCCCGGCACCAGCCGCCATGTCACGCAGCGCAACGAGCCCGATGCGGTCGAGATCCTCTCCGGCGTGTACGAGGGGCTGACGACCGGCACCCCGATCTGCCTGCTGATCCGCAACACCGACCAGCGCAGCAAGGACTACGGCAACCTGCTCGACACCTTCCGCCCCGGCCATGCCGACTACACCTATTGGCGCAAGTACGGCCATCGCGACCCGCGCGGCGGCGGCCGCAGCAGCGCGCGGCTGACGGCGCCGATGGTCGCTGCCGGCGCGGTGGCCCGGAAATGGCTGGCCGAGAAGCACGGCACGACCTTGCGCGGCTGGATGAGCGCTTTGGGCGAGATCGAGATCCCCTTCGTCGACGCCGCGCTCATCGACACCAATCCCTTCTTCGCGCCCAACGCCGACATCGTTCCCGCGCTCGAGGCGCATATGGATGCGCTGCGCCGCGCCGGCGACAGCTGCGGCGCGCGCATCGAGGTGCGCGCCAGCGGCATGCCGGTCGGGCTCGGCGAGCCGCTGTTCGACAAGCTCGACGCCGAGATCGCCTACGCGATGATGGGCATCAATGCCGTCAAGGGCGTCGAGATCGGCAGCGGCTTCGGCTGCGTCGCCGAGCGCGGCAGCTTCCACGGCGACGAGCTCACCCCGGCCGGCTTCGCCAGCAACCACGCCGGCGGCGTGCTCGGCGGCATCAGCACCGGGCAGGACCTGGTCGTGCGGCTGGCGATCAAGCCGACGAGCTCGATCCGCCTGCCCAAGGCCTCGATCGACCGCGCCGGCCACCCCACGGTCGTCGAGACCCTGGGCCGCCACGATCCCTGCGTCGGCATCCGCGCGACGCCGATCGCCGAGGCCATGCTCGCGCTCGTGGTGATCGACCAGGCGCTGCGCCAGCGCGCGCAGGGCGGCGACGTGGCGCTGCCGGTGCCGCCGATACCCGCCGGCCGGAGCTGAGCCGCGCCCCGTGCCGCCCTGGCGCGCGAGCGGCCGGCCCCGTCGGGCGGGGCGCCGGAACTGGACCGTCAACCCGTGTCACTTAGGGGGCCGTCGGCCGCGCCGGCTGCCGAACAATGGCAGGGCGTCGAACCGACCGCGCGGCCCGGCCCTTGCATGACCCTCCCATCCAGCCCGTCCCCCACGATCCGCGGCCGTGCCGGTGCCGCGGCGCTGGCCTTCGGCCTGCTGCTGATCGCCGCGGCGACGCTGGCGGCGCTGATGCTGATCGACCGCCTCCAGCACGAGCCGAGCACGCGCGGCAGCGAGGACTGGTCGCGCTGGTCGGCGAGCGCGGCGCTGCTGGGCGGGCTGACGCTGCTCGGCGGCTCGATCCGGCTGCTGCGCACCGCGCCGGCCGACCCGGCGCCGCCGCCCGCACCGGCGCGCGCGCCGGCGCGCATCGGTGCGGCCTACACGCGGCGGCGCCGCTTCGTCGTCGCCGATCCCGATTTCTGCGCCCTGCTCGGATGGCCGGCCGGCGCGCTCGACGGCCGACCGGTGGCCGAGTTCCTGGCCGCGATCGACCCCGGCGGCGCGGCGCTCGACACGCTGCGCGCCGCGCTTGCCCAGGGGCTGCCGCAGGTCGCCGAGCTGACGCTGCGGCGGCGCGGCGGCGCGCCCTTCG
>JAGWVB010000228.1 GCA_018971105.1 Burkholderiales bacterium | reverse complement strand
CGGCTGCCTGCGCACGATCGACGAGATCGCGAGCTGGTCGCAGCTGGCCGATGCCGAGCGGCGCGCGCTGCGCGACCGCCTCGGTCCGCGCCGCCTGCAATGGCGCCGGCTGCAGCGCGCCGCGCCGCCCGCGGAGCCCGGATGCAGCGGCTGATCTTCCACTTCGATGTCGTCTCGCCCTACGCCTGGCTCGCCTTCGACCGCCTGCCGCAGGCGCTGGCGGGCTGCAGCTACGCGGTCGAATACCGGCCGCTGCTGTTCGCCGGCCTGCTGCGCCACTGGGGCAACATCGGACCGGCCGAGATCGAACCCAAGCGCGCCTGGACCTTCCGCCACGTGCATTGGCTGGCGGCGCAGCAGGGCACGGCGCTCGACACGCCGGCCGCGCATCCCTTCAATCCGCTGCCGCTGCTGCGCCTGGCCCTGGCCTGCGGGCCGAACCGGCGCGTCGTCGAGGCGATCTTCCGCCACGCCTGGATCGGCGGCGGCGACGCCGTCGATCCGGCGCGGATCGCGGCGCTGGCGGCGGAGCTCGCGCCGGCGCGCGATCCGCAAGGCGACGCCGTCAAGGCCGAACTGCGCCAGGCGACCGAATCCGCCGCCGCGGCCGGCATCTTCGGCGTGCCGACGATCGAGTTCGAAGGGCGCCATTTCTGGGGCCTGGACGCGCTGCCGATGCTGCGCGACGCGATGACCGGCGGGACCTGGTTCGCCGGGCCGGCCTGGGATGCCGAAGGTCGGCCGCGCCCCGGTGTGAAGCGCGGCTGAACCTGCGACCCCGCTTCAGGTGCTCACGCGCAGCTGCTCGAGGATCGCCGGGTTCTCCAGCGTGCTCGTGTCCTGCGTGATCGCCTCGCCCTTGGCCAGGCTGCGCAGCAGGCGGCGCATGATCTTGCCGCTGCGCGTCTTGGGCAGGTTGTCGCCGAAGCGGATGTCCTTGGGCTTGGCGATGGGCCCGATCTCCTTGGCGACCCAGTCGCGCAGCTCCTGCGCGATCGCCTTCGCCTCGTCGCCGCTCGGGCGCGAGCGCTTGAGGACGACGAAGGCGCAGATGGCCTCGCCGGTGGTGTCGTCGGGGCGGCCCACCACGGCCGCCTCGGCCACCAGGTGGGTGCAGCTGACGAGGGCCGATTCGATCTCCATCGTCCCCATGCGGTGGCCGGAGACGTTGAGCACGTCGTCGATGCGCCCGGTGATCGTGAAGTAGCGCGTCCGGGTGTCGCGGATCGAGCCGTCGCCGGCGAGGTAGTAGCCCTTCAGCTCCGGCGGGTAGTAGCTCTTCTTGAAGCGCTCCGGATCGCCCCAGATCGTGCGGATCATGCTCGGCCAGGGCTTGCGGATGACGAGCAGGCCGCCGTGGCCGTCGGGCACCTCGGCGCCGCCTTCGTCGACGACCGCCGCGTCGATGCCGGGGAACGGCAGGGTGCAGGAGCCGGGCACCATCGGCGTCGCGCCGGGCAGCGGCGTGATGACGTGGCCGCCGGTCTCGGTCTGCCAGAAGGTGTCGACGATCGGGCAGCGCCCGCCGCCCACATGTTCGTAGTACCACTCCCAGGCCGCCGGGTTGATCGGCTCGCCGACCGTGCCCAGGATGCGCAGGCTGGAGAGATCGCAGGTGCGCGGATGGACCGCGGCATTGCCTTCGGCGGCCTTGATGAGCGAGCGGATCGCCGTCGGCGCGGTGTAGAACACGCTGACCTTGTGGCGCTCGATCGTCTTCCAGAAGCGCGCCGCATCGGGATAGGTCGGCACGCCTTCGAAGACGACCTCGGTCGCGCCCTGCGCGAGCGGGCCGTAGGTGATGTAGCTGTGGCCGGTGACCCAGCCGATGTCGGCGGTGCACCAGAAGACATCCGAGTCCTTGAGGTCGAAGGTCCAGGCCGTCGTCAGCGCCGCGTGCAGCAGATAGCCGCCGCTGCTGTGCTGCACGCCCTTGGGCTTGCCGGTCGAGCCGCTGGTGTAGAGCAGGAAGAGCGGGTGCTCGGCGCTCACCCACTCGGGCTCGCAGACTTCGCTCTGCGCCGCCAGCTCGTCGTGCAGCCAGCGGTCGCGCGCCGGATTCCAGGCGACGGCGCCGCCGCTGCGGCGGTAGACGAGGACGTTGGCCACGCTGTCGCAGCCGCCGAGCGCGATCGCCTCGTCGACGATGGCCTTCAGCGGCAGCTGCCTGCCGCCGCGCACCTGCTCGTCGGCGGTGATCACCATCACGGCGCCCGCGTCCTCGACGCGGTCGCGCACGCTCTGGGCGGAGAAGCCGCCGAACACCACCGAATGGATGGCGCCGATGCGGGCGCAGGCGTGCATCGCCGCCACGCCCTCGACGCTCATGCCCATGTAGATGACGACGCGGTCGCCCTTCTTGACGCCGCGCGCCTTGAGCGCGTTGGCGAAGCGGCAGACCTTGGCCAGCAGTTCGCGGTAGCTCACGCGCGTGACGCTGCCGTCGTCGGCCTCGAAGACGATCGCGGTGCGCTCGCCGAGCCCGCGCTCGACGTTGCGGTCCAGGCAGTTGTACGAGACGTTGAGCGTGCCGTCCTCGAACCACTTGTAGAACGGGGCCTGGCTCGAGTCGAGCACTTTCGTGAACGGCGTCTTCCAGCTCACGAACTCGCGCGCGAGGCGGGCCCAGAAGCCTTCGTAGTCGCGCTCGGATTCCTCGACCAGGCGGCGGTACGCGTCCATCCCGGAAACCCGGGCGGCCGCCACCAGGGCCGCCGGCGGCAGATGGGTCTTCAATTCGGTGGCACGGTCAGCGGACATCTTCAACTCTCCATGGCGATCGATGGGAAGCGACAAGGGCCGGGCGCCCCGAGGCGACCGGCCCGTCCTGCGCGCTCGGCGCTCAGTCTTACACCGGCAGAACGGTGCGACCCCAGGACTCGTTGATGACCTCGGCCGCGGCGAGGTAGAACGCGAGAGCCGCGGTCACCAGGCCGAGATAGCCGCCGAACATGCCCAGCGACGGGATGCCGAGCAGATCCTTGAAAGCCAGCAGATAGAAAGTCGGCGTCAGGGCGGTGAACACGAGCATCAGCGCGCGGCCCTTCTTCCAGGTGGCGATCCACATGAAGGTGGTGAACACGCCCCACAGGAGGAGGAACCAGCCCACGAACGGACCTTCGACGCCCTTGGCGAAGAACTCGACGAAGAGGGCGAACGTCCACCAGAAGGCGCCATAGGCGCAGAACGCGAGGAAGCCGAAGGAATTGCCCGTTTTCGACTCCATCACGCCGGCGACGAATTGCGCCGTGCCGCCGAAGGCCAGCGCGCTGGCGAGCACCATGGGGACGTTGGCGCCGCTGAAGATGCCGGCGTTGACCAGGCTGAGCAGCCAGGTCGTGAGTGCGAATCCTGACAGGCCGAGCGGGGCCGGGTTGAATGGTTTGGTTTCCATGCTGTTGTCTCCGATAAAAGGTGATTGACTAAGATTCCGGCCGCACATGCACAGCGAAGGCGATCGAATTCGGATTGCAATTCGGGCCAGAGAAACTGAAATGAGCGCGATGTACAGCGCGAACTGACACGCGGTAGGCTTCGGATTACGGCTGTTTTGAGCGTGGGTCTTTGAACTCCAGTTTGATTGTTGCCGGTGCAAGCCATCGAACCGGATCGGCCGCGGATCGCAGCGCGGGGTCTCGATGCTGTTTCCGTCTCGTTTGAAAGCGCGGCGTATGGTTGAACCGCGCACTGACCGGTTCCTGACAATTTCCAACCAAAGTCTGAGGGTCGCACGCCCATGACGCCCTTCCTCAGAGGGACGGGCGGTTCGACCTAGAGGAAACCCTGAGGCGGAATTCCCCGCGTCGCGCGGCAACTCGCTGCGGCTGGGCAGACCGCTTGCGGCATGAGTCGAATCGGCCTGCGCCCGGCGCGACGCCGAGACCACCCGGCGGCCACCTTTCGAGGTCGACACGGTCATCCGCCGCGTTGCCGCGCGCTGGACAGCGAGCCTGTGCCTAGGTATTGATTCGATGCAGATGCCGACGCTTGCCGGCCGGGTCCGCGGTTTTCACGCCAAATACGTCGCTTAGTCGGGACACATCGGACTATCGTTGGGCACGGATCGCATCAATATCGAGGCCCTGCCAACTTGGACGCCGGCTGAACCGCCATGCCCCAGATCGTGACCCCGCGCATCGGCCGCCTGCGGCGGCGCGTGCGCGACTGCAGCGGGCCCGCGCCCTGGCGAGCGACGCGCCCGCGCGAGCGCGATCAGCTCTACGGCCAGCTCTTCGACGCCGCGCCGACTGGCCTCGTGCTCGTCGACCCCTGCACGCGCCGCTACCTGCTGTTCAACGACGCCGTGTGCAAGGCGGCCGGCTACACGCGGGGCGAGCTCGCAAGGCTGCGCATCGAGGACCTGGCCGACGCGCCGCTGGCGTTGATCGAGACCCGGCTGCGGCGCATCGTCACCGAAGGCTCGCTGTCGTTCGAGATGACGCTCAAGTGCAAGGACGGGACGCGACGCCACATGCTGCTGTCGATGCGTCGCGTGACGGTGCGCGGCCGCATCTACGTCACCGGCGCCTGGCTCGACGTGACGGCCGGCAGCGCCGCGGCGCGCGAGGCCGGACGTGTCGGCGACGCGCCGCTCGAGATCGAGACCCAGGCCCAGCTCGAGCAGGCCAACCGCCTGCTGGCCGAGCAGGCGCTGGCGCTGCAGGCGGCGCATGGCGAGCTGAAGGCGGTGTTCGACACCGCGGCGCTGGGCATCGCGCTCGTCAGCCGGCATGTGTTCGTGCGCGTGAACCGCGCCTTCGAACTCATCCTGGGCTGGGACGCGGGCGAGCTCGACGGCCGCAGCACGCGCGAGCTGTTCCTCACCGACGAGGACTTCATCGCCGCGACGAAGATCTCGGCCTTCACGCAGGGCGAAGGGCCGCTGCGTGGCGCGCCTCGACTGGCGACCAAGGACGGACGGCTGATCTGGTGCCGGGGTTCGCTGGCGCGCTTCGAGGGCCGCGACGGCCAGGACATGCTGCTCATGGTGCTGGAGGACGTGAGCGACGAGCATGCCGCGGCCGATGCGCTGCGCGTCGCCAAGGAGGCCGCCGACAGCGCGAACCGCGCCAAGAGCGTCTTCCTCGCCAACATGAGCCACGAGATCCGCACGCCGATGAACGCGATCATCGGCCTCACGCACCAGCTCAAGCGCGACGCGCCGAGCGACTACGACAAGCGGCAGCTCGACAAGATAGCCGGCGCCGCGCTGCACCTGCTGACCCTGCTCAAGGACATCCTCGACTTCTCGAAGATCGAGGCCGGCAAGCTCGAGCTCGATCCGACCGACTTCTCGGTCGAGCGCGTCGTCGCCAGCGTGTTCGCGCTCGCCGCGCAGCGCGCCGAGGCGCAGGGGCTGGAGATGATCGCCGACATCGCCGACGTGCCGTCGACGCTGCACGGCGACGCCGCGCGCCTGGGCCAGGTGCTGCTGAATTTCGTCGGCAACGCGGTCAAGTTCACGCCCCAGGGCAGCGTCACGCTGGTGGCCCGGGTCGCCGAGCGCGGCGCGGCGGGCGCGCCCTTGCGCTTGCGCTTCGAGGTGCGGGATACCGGGGTCGGGATCGCGCCCGATCAGCTCGATCAGGTCTTCGAGGCCTTCAACCAGGGCGATGTCTCGACTACGCGCACCCATGGCGGCAGCGGACTCGGGCTGGCCATCTGCCGCCGCCTGGCGGCCCTGATGGGCGGGGCGGTCGGCGTCGACAGCGTCGAGGGGCAGGGGAGCCGATTCTGGTTCGAGGCGCCTTTCGGTGTCGCCGCGGCCGCCGCGGCGCCGCGCCCGGGGGGGCTGCCGGCGGGCCTGCGCGCGCTCGTCGTCGACGATGCGCCCGCGGCGCGGCGGCTGCTGGCCGAACTGCTGGTCCGCCTGGGTGCGCGCGCCGATGCCGTGGCCACCGGCGAGGAGGCGCTGGCGCGGATCGCCGCCGCCGATGCCGACGGCGATCCGTACCGCCTCGTGTTCGCCGATTGGGAGATGCCGGGCGTGGCCGGCAGCGAGATCGGCCGGCGCGTGCGGCGCCTGGGCCTGCGCCTGCCGCCGCTGTGCATCCTGCTCGGCGGCAGCAGCGGCTGCACGCGCGAGGAGATCGAGTCGGGCGGCTTCGCCGCCTTCATCGCCAAGCCCGTGATGCCGGCGCTGCTGGGCGAGACGCTCGAGCGCGTGTTCGGCGCGGCGCCGCAGGACGAGGGCTGCGGCGCGCCGGCGCCACTGGGCTTTGCGCCCGGCAAGCGCCTGCTGCTGGCCGAGGACAACCCCCTGAACCAGGAAGTGGCGGTGAACCTGCTGCAGGATCTGGGCTTCAGCGTCGACCTCGCCGAGGACGGGCTGCAGGCGCTCGAGAGCGCGCGCAGCCAGCGTTACGACCTGATCCTGATGGATCTGCAGATGCCGCGCATGGACGGGCTCGAGGCGACGCGCCGCATCCGCGAGCTGCCGCGCATGGAGCGCGTGCCGATCCTGGCGATGACGGCGAACGCCTTTGCCGACGACCGCGCCGCGGCGTTGGCCGCGGGCATGAACGACCATGTCGTCAAGCCTGTCGACCCCGAGGCGCTGGTGGCGACGCTGGCGCGCTGGCTGCCCGACGCCGAGCGCGTCGTGCGCGCGCCGCCGCCGCCCGTCGTCGATGCCGGGCACGACGAGCTGCAGCGCCGCTTCGCCGAGGTCGCCGGGCTGCGCCTCGAAGGGGGGCTGCAGACGCTGGGCGGCGACGGCTCGCGCTTGCGCTCGATGCTGCTCCGCTTCGGCGCCGACCATGGCCGCGACGCCGAGCTGGCGCGCCAGGAGATCGAGCGCGGCGACCATGGCGCGGCGCTGCGGCGCCTGCACACGCTGGGCGGCGTGGCGGCGATGCTGGGGCTCGTCGATGTCCAGCTCCAGGCGCTGCGCTCGGAGCAGGCGCTGCGCGCCCTGCAGCGCGAAGGCGGCGCGCCGTCCGCACTGGGGCTCGAACCGCTGGCCGAGGTGCTGGCGAGTTGCGCCGAGGTGGTGCAGAGCCTGCGACCGGACACCGGGGCCGGGCCCGCCCGCGCAGGCGAGTTCGACGACCTGCGCGCGCGGGTCGGCGAACTGCTGCAGTTGCTGCGCACCGACAACCTCGAAGCCGTCGACTGCCACGCGCGGCTGCGGCCGGCGCTGCGCGCGCTCGGCGACGCCGCCGCGCAGCGCCTGGAGCGCCGCATCGACGAGTTCGATTTCGAGGGCGCGGCGCGCGAGATCGAAGCCTGGCTCGCGACGGCCCCG
>JAGWVB010000227.1 GCA_018971105.1 Burkholderiales bacterium | reverse complement strand
CCACACCATCTGCAGCGGCAGGCCGGCGCGCGCCAGGCCGTCGTGCCGCACGTAGCCGCGCAGCGCCACGCCGCTGGGCGTGTGGCGCTCGCACAGGCCGGCGGCGATCAGCGGCTGCGGCACGGCACCGGTGGCCAGCACCACCCAGCGGGCCGCGATCTCGTGCACCTGGCGCTGGTCGCGCGGGCCCGCCTGCAGCCGCGCGCCCACGACACGGCCGCCTTCCACCAGCGGCGCCTCGAAGCGCAGCGGCGCCAGCAGCCGCGCGCCGGCGCGCTCGGCGGCGCGCACCAGGATATGGTCGAGCTGGCGCCGCGGCAGCACCGCCAGCGTGCCCGGCACGTCGACCTGGCCGCCGCGCGGCCCGACGCAGCGCACGGCGCCGACATGGCGCGCCAGCGCCGCGACCTCGTCCCAGACGCCGAGGCGGCGCAGCGCCGCGTGGCTGTCGGGGATGAGCCCGTCGCCGCAGACCTTGTCGCGCGGGAAGGCATGCTGGTCGGCCAGCAGCACGTCGAGGCCGGCCGTCGCGAGCTGGCGCGCGCAGGCGCTGCCGGCCGGACCGGCGCCGACGACGAGGACGTCGCAACGGCTGGGCGGCGGAGCGGTGGCGGGCGGCATGCGCACGATTCTAGGCAGGCCGGCGCCGGGTTGACCCGGCTCAACAAGCGGCCGATTCCGCCATAGCATGATGGCCCGACCGGAGGTTCACCGCCATGTCTTCGCATCTGAGCAGCGCCCAGATCGGGCTGCTCGAAGCCGACCTGCAGCAGCGCCGGCGCCAGCTGGAGAGCCAGCTCGCCGCGCACAACGACGGCCTCACGCGCGCCGAGCATGCGCACGAGATGCTGGCGCAGGACGTGCGCGATGCGGCGCGGCGCGAGGGCGAACGCGAACTCGACCTCACGCTGTCCGACCGCGAGACGCGCGAGCTCGCCGGCGTCAAGCAGGCGCTCGTGCGGCTGCAGGGCGGCGACGGCCCGTACGGCCGCTGCGTCGACTGCGACGCCGACATCCCGTACGCGCGCCTGAAGATCGAACCGCAGGCGCTGCGCTGCGTCGCCTGCGCGGCGGCGCACGAGGCCGTGCTGCGCCGCAACGCCTGAACGCGGCGTCGGTTGTGGTACTTTCGCACGCCCCGCGAGGGGGCCAGGAGGATTCAGCATGTTGATCGGAGTACCGCTCGAGACCGCGGCGGGGGAGACCCGCGTCGCCGTCACGCCCGAGACGGCCAAGAAACTCAAGGCCCAGGGCCACACCGTGCGCGTGCAATCCGGCGCCGGCGTCGCCGCCAGCGCGACCGACGCGGCCTACACGGCGGTCGGCGCCGAGATCACCGATCGCGCCGGCGCGCTGGGCTGCGACCTCGTGCTCAAGGTGCGCAGCCCCGACGCCGACGAGCTCAGCCTGATGAAGGCGGGCAGCGCGCTCGTCGGCATCCTCAACCCCTTCGACCGCGACGGCCTCGCACGCCTGGCGGCGGCGGGGCTGACGAGCTTCGCGCTCGAGGCCGCGCCGCGCACGACGCGGGCGCAGAGCATGGACGTGCTGTCGAGCCAGGCCAACATCGCCGGCTACAAGGCGGTGATGATGGCGGCCGACCAGTACCAGCGCCTGTTCCCGATGCTGATGACGGCGGCCGGCACGATCAAGGCCGCGCGCGTCGTCATCCTCGGCGTCGGCGTCGCCGGGCTGCAGGCCATCGCCACGGCCAAGCGCCTGGGCGCGGTGATCGAGGCCAGCGACGTGCGGCCCTCGGTCAAGGAGCAGGTCGAGAGCCTGGGCGCGAAGTTCATCGACGTGCCCTACGAGACGGCCGAGGAGAAGGAAGCGGCCGAGGGCGTCGGCGGCTATGCGCGGCCGATGCCGCCGAGCTGGCTCGAGCGCCAGAAGGTCGAGGTCGCCAAGCGCGTCGCCGCGGCCGACATCGTGATCTCGACGGCGCTGATCCCGGGCCGCGCGGCGCCGGTGCTGATCACGCCCGAGATGGTCGCGGCGATGAAGCCGGGCTCGGTCATCGTCGACATGGCGGCACCGGCCGGCGGCAACTGCCCGCTCACCGAGGCCGGCAAGACGGTCGTCAAGCACGGCGTGACGATCGTCGGCGAGACCAACATCCCCGCGCTCGTCGCCGCCGACAGCTCGAGCCTGTACGCGCGCAACGTGCTCGACTTCCTCAAGCTCGTGCTCACCAAGGAAGGCACCTTCAACGTGCCGCTGGACGACGACATCGTCGTCGCCTGCCTGATGACGCAGGGCGGCGAGATCAAGCGCAAATAACGAGGAGCAGGCCCATGGATGTCGTTTCACACACCGTCACCAATCTCATCATCATCGTGCTCGCGATCTACGTCGGCTACCACGTCGTCTGGACCGTGACGCCGGCGCTGCACACGCCGCTGATGGCCGTCACGAACGCGATCAGCGCCATCGTCATCGTCGGCGCGATGCTCGCCGCCTCGCTCACCGAGACCTGGCTCGGGCGCACGATGGGCGTGCTCGCGATGGCCCTGGCCGCCGTGAATGTCTTCGGCGGCTTCCTCGTCACGCGGCGCATGCTGGAAATGTTCAAGAAGAAGGACAAGGCGCCGAAGCGGGAGGGCGCGCAATGAGCATGAACGTCGTGACGCTGCTGTACCTGGTGGCCAGCGTCTGCTTCATCCAGGCCCTGAAGGGCCTGTCGCACCCGACGACCTCGATCCGCGGCAACCTGTTCGGCATGACCGGCATGGCGGTCGCGGTGCTGACGACGGCGGCGCTCATCGTCAAGCTCGAGCGCCAGATGGGCCACACCGGCGGCGGCCTGCTCTGGGTCCTGCTCGGCCTGGCCGTCGGCGCCGCCTACGGCGCCTGGCGCGCGAAGACGGTCGAGATGACGAAGATGCCCGAGCTGGTGGCCTTCTTCCACAGCATGATCGGCCTCGCCGCGGTCTTCATCGCCGTGGCTGAGGTCGCCGAACCCTGGGCCTTCGGCGAGATCGCCAAGGGCGCGGCGATTCCGGTCGGCAACCGCATCGAGCTCTTCCTCGGCGCGGCCATCGGCGCCATCACCTTCAGCGGCTCGGTGATCGCCTGGGGCAAGCTCTCGGGCAGCTCGAAGTTCCGCCTCTTCCAGGGCGCGCCGGTGACGTTCTCGGGCCAGCACTTGGTCAACCTGGTGCTCGGCCTGACGACGATAGGCCTGGGGATCGCCTTCGCCGGCACCGAGAGCTGGGCCGCGTTCTTCGCCATGCTCGCGCTCTCGTTCGTGATGGGCGTGCTGATCATCATCCCGATCGGCGGCGCCGACATGCCGGTCGTCGTCTCGATGCTCAACAGCTATTCGGGCTGGGCCGCGGCGGGCATCGGCTTCAGCCTCGACAACGCGATGCTGATCATCGCCGGCAGCCTCGTCGGCAGCTCGGGCGCGATCCTCAGCTACATCATGTGCAAGGCGATGAACCGCTCGTTCTTCAGCGTCATCCTGGGCGGCTTCGGCGGCGAGGCGGTCGTCGCGACCGGCGCCGCGCAGCAGCGCCCGGTCAAGAGCGGCAGCGCCGACGACGCCGCCTTCGTGCTCGGCAACGCCGAGAGCGTCATCATCGTCCCCGGCTACGGCCTGGCGGTGGCGCGCGCCCAGCATGCGGTGAAGGAACTCGCGGCCAAGCTGACCGAGAAGGGCGTGACGGTGAAGTACGCCATCCACCCCGTCGCCGGCCGCATGCCGGGGCACATGAACGTGCTGCTGGCCGAGGCCGAGGTGCCCTACGACCAGGTGTTCGAGATGGAGGACATCAACGGCGAATTCGGCCAGGCCGACGTCGCCATCATCCTCGGCGCCAACGACGTCGTGAACCCGGCCGCGCTCGTCAAGGGCAGCGCGATCTACGGCATGCCGATCCTCGAGGCCTACAAGGCCAAGACCGTGATCGTCAACAAGCGCTCGATGGCCAGCGGCTACGCCGGCCTCGACAACGAGCTGTTCTACATGGACAAGACGATGATGGTGTTCGGCGACGCGAAGAAGGTCGTCGAGGAGATGGTCAAGGCGATCGAATAGCCGCGCGCCGGCGCGGCGGCCCTCGATCCGGCCGGCGCGGGTCCGACCCGCGCTATCGAATCCCCTGATAGCCGCCCGTCAGTCCCGCGTCAGAATCGGCGCCGGGGCTCACGGGGCGGCGATGGACAAGATCTGGCTCAGGCGGTATCCGGCCGGCGTTCCCGCCACGGTCGCCACCGGCCGCTATCCCTCGCTCGCGGCGCTGCTCGACGATGTCTTCGAGCGCCACCGCGACCGCGTCGCCTACCGCTGCCTCGGCCGCGAACTGCGCTACGGCGAGGTCGACCAGCTCGCCCGGGCCTTCGCGGCCTGGCTGCTGTCGACCGGGCTGCAGCGCGGCGACCGCGTCGCGATCATGCTGCCCAACCTGCCGCAGTACCCGGTGGTGGCGGCGGCGGTGCTGCGCGCCGGCCTCGTCGTCGTCAACGTCAACCCGCTGTTCCAGGCGCGCGAGCTCGAACACCAGCTGCGCGACAGCGGCGCGCGCGCCATCGTCGTGCTCGAGAACTTCGCCGCCACGCTGCAGCGGGTGCTGGAGTCGCTGCCGCTGCGCCATGTCGTCGTCGCCGCGGCGGGCGACCTGCTCGGGCCCGTGCGCGGCCGCCTCGTCAACCATGTCGTGCGCCATGTGCGCAAGCAGGTGTCGGCCTACGAACTGCCGGGCGCGCTGCGCTTCGCCGACGCGCTCGCCGCGGGGCGGCGCCAGCCGCCGGCCGCCGCGCCCGCCGCGCCCGGCCCCGACGACATCGCGCTGCTGCAGTACACCGGCGGCACCACCGGCGTGAGCAGGGGCGCGGTGCTGCTGCACCGCCAACTCGTCGCCAACGTGATGCAGGCGCAGGCCTGGTACGAACCGGCGCTGGCGCGCCTGCCCGCGGGCGAGCAGCCGGTGACGGTGTGCGCGCTGCCGCTCTATCACATCTTCGGCTTCAGCTCGGTGCTGCTGCTGTCGGCCCATGCCGGCGGCTGCTGCATCCTGATCCCCGACGCGCGCGACACCGACGCCCTGCTGCGCACGCTGCGGCGCGAGCGTTTCCACGCGCTGCCGGCGGTGAACACGCTGTTCGACGCCATCGCGCGCCACCCCGATGCGGCGCGCGTCGACTGGAGCGGGCTGCGCCTGTCGCTGGGCGGCGGCATGGCGGTGCAGCGCGCGACGGCGCAGCGCTGGCACGAGCTCACCGGCTGCCCGATCTGCGAGGGCTACGGACTGTCCGAGACCAGCCCCGCGGTCGCCTGCAATCCGGTCGACGCGAGCGCGTTCAGCGGCAGCATCGGCCTGCCGCTGCCCGGCACCGAGGTCAAGGTCATCGACGACGCCGGGCGCGAGGTCGAGACCGGCCTGCCGGGCGAGCTCGCGATCCGCGGCCCGCAGGTGATGGCCGGCTACTGGCAGCGTCCCGACGAGACGGCGCGCGCCATGACGGCCGACGGCTACCTGCGCAGCGGCGACATCGGCATCCAGGACGAGCAGGGCGAGCTGCGCATCGTCGACCGCAAGAAGGACATGATCCTCGTCGGGGGCTTCAAGGTCTATCCGAACGAGATCGAGGAACTCGTGGCGCAGCTGCCGGGCGTGCTCGAGTGCGCGGCGGTGGCGCAGGCCGACGGGGCCGCCGGCGAGGCGGTGCGCCTCATCGTCGTGCGCCGCGACCCGGCGTCGGGACACCCGAGCGAGGCCGAGGTGCGCGCGCACTGCGCGATCTTCCTCACCGGCTACAAGCGCCCGAAGCGCATCGAGTTCAGCGGCCCGCTGCCGAAGTCGCCGCTGGGCAAGATCCTGCGCCGCGAGCTGCGCGGCCCGAACTGAGGGCTGCGGCGGCGGTGGAGCCGCGGCCGCGCCGATACTTCGGGCATGACGGTCCGACTCCATCTCGACGCGCCGCCGACGCCCGGCGCCGCCTGCGCGCTGCCCGAGGCGGCCGTGCGCCATGCCCAGGTGCGGCGCGTGCAGCCCGGCAGCGCGCTCGAGCTCTTCGACGGCAGCGGCCGCGTCTGGCCGGCGACGGTGCTGGCGGTCGGGCGCAGCGCGCTGACGGTACGCGTCGACGCGCCGCTCGAGGTCGACCGCGAGCTCGCGCGGCCGGTCACGCTGGCGCTGGGCGTGCCGGCGAACGAACGCATGGACGCGCTGGTCGAGAAGGCGACCGAGCTCGGCGTCGCGGCCATCCAGCCGCTGCAGACGGCGCGTTCGGTGCTGCGGCTGGCGGGCGAGCGCGCCGAACGCCGGCGCGCCCACTGGCAGGCAGTGGCCGTCGCCGCCTGCGAGCAATGCGGGCGCAACCGCGTGCCGCGCATCGCGCCGCTGCTCGAACTCTCCGACTGGCTGGCGCAGCTCGCGCCCGCCGCCGCGCACGAGCAGCGCCTGCTGCTGAGCCTGGACGCCGCGGCGCCGCCGCTGGCGCGCGTCGATGCCGGGCGCGCCCTCGTCAGCCTGAGCGGGCCCGAGGGCGGGCTGGCGCCGGACGAGCAGGCCGCGGCGCTGCGCAGCGGCTTCGCCGCCGCCACGCTCGGCGCGCGCGTGCTGCGCGCCGACACGGCCCCGCTGGCGCTGCTGGCCTGGGTCGCGCTCGGCGGCGCCCCGGCGCCGGGCGGTTGACAGAAGCCTGAACTAGGGCACAGTGGCGGCGGTTTTCACAACGGGAGTTTGCGATGGGTTTGCTTGATTCGGTACTGGGCGCGATCAGCGGCGGCGGCCAGCAGGGGGGCCCGGGCGGCGGCGAGGCGGCGATGCTCAGCGCCGTCGTCGGCATGCTCGGCCAGGGGGGCGCGGGCGGCGGAGCCGCCGGCGGCCTCGGCGGCCTCATGGGCCTGGTCGAGAAGCTGCAGCAGAGCGGCCTCGGCCCGCAGGTGGCCTCGTGGATCGGCACCGGCCAGAACCAGCCGGTCACCGGCGACCAGGTCACGAGCGCGCTCGGTTCGGGTGCGGTGGGCCAGATTGCGGAGCAGCTCGGCCTCAGCCACGGCGATGCCGCGGGCCAGCTCGCGCAGGTGCTGCCGGGGCTGATCGACAAGCTGTCGCCGAACGGCCAGCTGCCGCAGGGCGGCGGCGCCGGCGGCGAGCTCGCGAGCCTGCTCGGCGGCCTGCTGAAGTCCTGAGCGCCCGAGACCTGCCGCGACGCGTCGGGCCCCGCGAGGGGGTCAAGGAAACCCGGGCGCGGCCCGGCGTTTCCCCGAGCGGCCGGCCCGGCGCCGCCGGCGGCCGTCGCGC
>JAGWVB010000226.1 GCA_018971105.1 Burkholderiales bacterium | reverse complement strand
GCGGCCAGCCGGTCGTCGCGCGTCGCGGGCTCGGCCGCCTCGCCGCGCCCGATGCCGTAATAGCACCAGCCCAGGCCGCGCAGCGTGGCCGGGTCGAACAGGTTGCGGCCGTCGAACAGCACCGGCGCGCGCAGCGTGCGCGCCATGAGATCGAGATCCGGGCGCCGGAATTCGGGCCATTCGGTGACGATGGCCAGGGCGTCGGCGCCTTCGAGCGCGGCCAGCGCCGAATCGCACAGCGCGAGGTCGGCGCGCGCACCGTAGATCCGGCGCGCCTCGCCCTGCGCCACCGGGTCGTAGGCGCGCACGCGCGCGCCGGCCTGCCACAGGCATTCGAGCAGCACGCGGCTCGGCGCCTCGCGCATGTCGTCGGTCTGGGGCTTGAAGGCCAGCCCCCAGAGCGCGATCGTGCGGCCCTCGAGGCTGCCGAAATGGCCCGCCATCTTCGTGTACAGGCGCCGCTTCTGGCGCTCGTTCACGGCCTCGACCGCCTTCAGGATAGCCGCGTCGCAGCCGACATCCGCGGCCGAGCGCACGAGCGCCTGCACGTCCTTCGGGAAACACGATCCGCCGTAGCCGAGACCCGGATAGAGGAAGGCGTGGCCGATGCGCGGATCGGCGCCCATGCCCTGGCGCACGCATTCGATGTCGGCGCCGACCGCCTCGGCGAAGCGCGCCATCTCGTTCATGAAGCTGATGCGCGTGGCCAGCATCGCGTTCGAGGCGTATTTGGTCAGCTCGGCCGAGCGCAGGTCCATCACCAGCAGGCGGTCGCGGTTGCGGTTGAAGGGCTCGTACAGCGCCCGCATCAGCTGCACCGCGCGCTCGCCCTCGGTGCCGACGACGATGCGATCGGGCTTCATGAAATCGGCGATCGCCGCGCCTTCCTTGAGGAATTCCGGATTCGAGACGAGGTCGCAGCGCGCCGTGACCGCGCGCCGCGCCAGCGCCGCCGCCAGCGCCGCGCGCACCTTGTCGCCGGTGCCGACGGGGACGGTCGATTTCGTGATCACGAGCTTGTCCTCGTTCATGCGCGAGCCGATGGTCTCGGCCACGGCCAGCACATGGCGCAGGTCGGCCGAACCGTCCTCGTCGGGCGGCGTGCCGACGGCAATCATCTGGATCGGCCCGTGCGCGACGCCGAGTTCGGCGTCATGCGTGAACAGCAGCCGACCGGCGGCGCGGTTGCGCGCGATCAGCTCGTCGAGCCCGGGCTCGTGGATCGGCACCTCGCCGCGGCACAGGCGCTCGATCCGGCGCCGGTCGACATCGACGCAGACGATGTGGTTGCCGACCTCGGCCAGGCATGCCGCGGTGACCAGTCCGACGTAGCCGGATCCGAATATCGTGACTTTCATGATCGTTCCTTTGCTGCTTGTCCACCGTAGACGCGGCGCAAGGCGCCGCCCGTTTGCCATTCGTAGGCGTAGGTCTCGCCCGCATGCACCGCGATGGCGCGGAAATCGGCGAGCGGGCGCCCCTCGGCCCACAGGGCCGCAAGCCGGATCGGTCCGGCATGCGACACCGCCAGCACATCACCCTCCAGTCCCGCGTCCGCCCAGGGCGGCCGGTGCAGGAAGTCGCGCAGGCGCTCGAACGCATCGCCCAGCGATTCGCCGCCCGGAAAGCGGAAATCCGCGGGCGCCTGCTTCCAGCGGCGCAGCGCCTGCGGCCAGCGCTGCTTGATCTCCAGCTGCGTCAGGCCTTCCCAGGCACCGAAATCGATCTCGATCAAGCGCGCATCGGCGCGCGGCACGAGGGCGCCGAGCGCGGCGCCGATCACGGCCGCCGTCTGGCCGGCGCGCCGCAGCGGACTCGCGAGCAGCATCCCGATGCCGCTGCCCTGCAATCCGCTGCCCAGGCCGCGTGCCGTCGCCAGGCCCTGCGGCGCCAGCCCGATGTCGGCGCGCCCCTGGTAGCGGCCCTCGAGGTTCCAGGGCGTCTGGCCGTGGCGCACGAAGATCAGTCGCATGTCGCGGCCCGCCTCGTCGCGCAGGCGGGGTGCGCCGGGCCGGCATCCCTCATCGGCACGCCGGTTCGGCCCCCGCGGTCAGTACGCATAGCTCAGGCCGAGCGTGTAGCGGCGCCCGGCATGGATGCCCTCGCCCGCCACGTCCTGCTCGAATTCGAGATAGGGCTTGAACTGCGGCGTGGCCAGGAACTTGAGCCGGATCCCCGGACGCAGCAGGTTGTAGCGTTCGGCGGCGTCGGTGGCCGGCAGCGGCGATCGGCCGCCGACCGTGCGCACATAGAACAGCAGCGCGGCAAGGTCGACGCGCGGCGCCACGCGCAGCCCCAGGTCGAGGTCGGCGCGCAGCTGGGTCACGCCGCTGTCGGCGAACACGCGCGCACCGGTCTGGGCCGCGAAGCGCCAATGCGCGCCGGCCCAGCCGAGCAGGAGGTCGGGTTCCAGCGCCCCGTGGCCGACGCCCAGGGCCGGCACCTGGGTCGTCGAGCCGGTCGCCGCGACCAGGCTCAGGCCGATGGCGGCGGCGAAATCGGGCCGCTGCGTCAGCGCCATCTCGATGCCCAGGGTCTGGTCCTGCACGCCGGTGGCGCGCTCGCGCGTGCCGATGCCGTGGTGCGTGTGGATCTTCTCGACGCGGGCCGCGCGCAGGTCGTAGCTCAGCGCCAGGCCCTGGCCGAGGCCGTGGCTGCCGCTCAGGCGCAGCTGCGCGTAGCGCTGTTCGCTGCCGCCTTGGGTGGCCGATCCGTAATGCCCGGGCGGGAATTCGCGCGTCGCGTCGTAGCCGCGCAGCGCCAGGCTCGTCGATCCGGCGCCGGCGGCCTCGACCCAGGGGCCGGCCTGCGCGGCCGGCGTCAGCGCCGCACACGCGAGCGTGTAGCCGGCCAGGCGCGCGAGGCGGCGCCGCGGCCTGCGGCCGGAGGCTTTCATGCCGCGACCAGCCGCAGCGGCGGCGTGGCGTCGCCATGCGCGCGCCACAGATCGGCATAGGGGCCCGCGACGCCGGAGAGCTGGGCATGGCTGCCGCGCTGGACGATGCAGCCGCGATCCAGCACCAGGATCTGGTCGGCGCCGGCGATGGTCGCGAGCCGGTGCGCGATCAGCATCACGGCGCGCCGCTGCGCCAGCAGCTTGAGCGCCTGCATCAGGCGCCGCTCGGTGAGCGCGTCGATGCTGCTGCTGGGCTCGTCGAAGATCACCACCGCGGCATCGCTGAGCAGCGCGCGCGCCACCGCGATGCATTGGCGCTGGCCGCCCGAGAGCGTCGTGCCGCGCTCGCCCAGCATGGCGTCGAAGCCGCCCGGCAGCGCCGCGATCACCTCGTCGACGCCCGCGGCCATCGCCGCGGCGACGGCCTCGGCGCGCCCGGCGCCTTCGCGTCCGTAGGCGATGTTGGCCCACAGCGGCGCATGGAAGAGCAGCGGCTCCTGCGCGATCAGCGCGACGCGGGTGCGCACATGGCGCAGGCTCAGCTCGCGCAGGTCGCGGCCGTCCAGGCGCACGACGCCCTGGCCGGGATCGTGGAAGCGCGCCGCCAGCGCCGCGAGCGTCGACTTGCCGGCCCCGGTGGCGCCGACCAGCGCCAGCGTGCGCCCCGGCTCGAGCGTGAACGAGATGTCGCGCACGGCCGGCGCCCCGCCCTCGTAGCCGAAGGACACGGCTTCGAACTCGACGCGCCCGGCGCAGTCCGGCGGCGTCAAGGCGGCGGCGGATTCGCGGATCTCGCTCGTCTCGAGCCGGAACTCGTCGATGCGCTCGAGCGCCACCGCGGCGCGGCCGAAGATGCGCCCGGCCTTGGCCATCTGGCGCGCCGGCGTCGCGATGGCGCGCAGATAGGCCAGGAACACCAGCAGCTCGCCCGCCGTGAGCGCGCCGCGCAGCACCAGGGTCGCGCCGTACCAGGCGATGACGCCGGTGGCCAGCGCGACGGCGAGGTTCATCGCCGGCGCGAATCCGGCCTGCACGCGGTTCAGGCGCAGGCCCGCTTCCAGCACGCCGTCGGCGCGCGCCGCGAACTGGCGCTCCTCGTGCGCCTCGCGCGCGCAGGCCTGGGCCAGCTGCACGTTGCCGAACACCTCCTGCGTCGCGCCGCTCTGCTCGCCCTCGCGCTTGCGCAGCAGGCGCGAGGCGCTGCGGATGCGCGCCGCGAAGTGATGGGCGATGCCGATCAGCACCGGCGCCACCGCGAGCGTGAGCAGGCCGTAGCGCCAGTTCATCGCCAGCATCACGGCGAGGATGCCGGCTATCGTCAGCAGGTGCGGCACCAGGTCCATGCCGACGGTGGCGACGAACTGCTGCAGCGCCCCGACGTCGCCGCCGACGCGCGCCATCAGCTCGCCGCTGAGGTGGCGCCGGTGGAAGGCCAGTGGCAGGCGCAGCAGATGGGCGAAGAAATCGCGCCCCACCGAGACGCCGATGCGCTGCGCCGCGTCGAGCAGCAGCCGGTTGCCGAGATAGGCCAGCACCGCCTCGACGCAGCCGAGCAGCAGGATCGCCGCGCCGAGCCCATTGAGCAGCAGCAGCCGGTGCGCGATCGGATCGGGCAGCCACGGCGCGGCCCAGGCGCCGAGCGGCTTGCCGTAGATGACGCTGTCGACGATGTACTTCAGCGGCCAGGGCAGCAGCAGCAGCACGCCGGCGCGCAGCGCCATCGCCGCGGCGCCGACGCCCAGGCGCCGCCCTTGCCGGCGCACATGGCCGCCGAGCCAGCGCCAGGTTCCGGAGCCGATGCGGCCGCTCATGCCGGCGCTCCGGCGCGCGCCTCGCGCGCCTCGCTGGCCCGCGTGCAGACGCGCTGCGCGATGCGGTCCCAGCCGCGCGCGGCCACGCTCTGGCGCGCGCGCAGCCCCATGCGGGCGCGCCGCTCGGGATCGTCGAGCAGGGCCAGCACCGCATCGCCGCAGTCCCGCGCGTCGTCGACGCGGTACAGCAGCCCGGTGCGGCCATGGTCGATGAGCTCGGGCAGCTGGCCGATGCGCGGCGCCACCACGGGCCGGCCGCAGGCCAGCGCCTCGATCACCTTGAGCGGCGAGAAATAGAAATCCTCGGCCGCCCGGTAGGGCGCGACGATGATGTCGCAGGCCGCCGTCCAGCCGGGGATGTCGGCATGCGGCGCGCGGCCGGGCAGCGTGACGCGGCTGCGCCAGGGCGAGCGCGCGACGCGGTCCTGGAACTCTGCCCACAGCGGCCCGTCGCCGACGGCCAGCAGGTGCACGTCGCGGCGCGCGGCGATGTCGCTGAAGACCTCGAACAGCAGCTCGGTGCCATGCCAGGACTTGAAGCTGCCGACGAAGCCGATGACGCCGGTCTGCGCGGCCACGCCGATGCGCGCGCGCCAGGCCTCGCGCCCGGCCGCGCCGTCCGCGAAGCGTTCGAGGTCGACGCCGTTGGCCTCGACCGCGACCTGCTGCAGCGGCGCGCGCGCCAGCACGTAGTCGCGCACCGCATCCGACACCGCGACCACGGCCGCCGCGCTGGCGAACGACTCCGCCTCCAGGCGCCGCGCGACGGCTTCGAGCTGCAGGCCGCGAAAGCGCTTCTGCTCCTCGGCCAGCGGGGCGTTGACTTCGAGGATGCGCGGGCAGTCGCAGCGCGCCGCGATGCGCGCGCCGGCGCTCGAGAACAGCGCATGGCGTTCGTAGACGAAGTCGGGCCTGAAGGCGCGCGCGGCGAGCGCGTCCAGCACGCGCTGCACGACCGCGCGGTCGTAGGCGAGCTTGGCCAGTTCCAGCGCCGCCGGCGCCGCGGCCGCGCCCTGCAGCTCGAGGCCGAGTTCGGCGGCCAGCGCGGCGGCCGATGCCGCGGTCGATCCGGCCGCGCCCGGCGCCGCGAGCTCGATCAGGGCCGCCGGCGGTGCCGCATTGCCGCTGCCCAGCCGGGCGCAGACGACGACGAGCTCGTGCCCGAGCCCGGATGCGGCGCTGACGAATTCGCGCACATGCACCGACGCGCCCTTGTCGCCGAGGACGGGGATGCCATGGTCGAAATTGAGGTACAGGATCTTCATCGCGACGCCTCCCCGGCGGCGGCGCCGGTGTAGTCCGCCACCGCCTCCTGGCGCACCAGCGCCGCCAGGCCCGGCGCGCCCTGGGCGCAGCAGGCCGCGGGGCCCATCAGCGCATGCAGCTCGCGCGTGGTCTGCCAGAGGTCGAACTCGCTGCGCAGCAGCACCTGCGCCGCGCGCGCGAGATCGGCCGCGAGCCGCGGGTCGTCGAGCAGGCGCTGGATCTGCACCGCCAGCGCCTGCGGATCGCGCGACGGCGCGAGCAGCCCGGTGCGTTCGTGGCGCACCAGCTCCGGGATGCCCGAGACCTCGGTGGCCACCACCGGAACCCCGACCGCCATCGCCTCGGCGATGACGTTCGGGATGCCGTCGCGGTCGCCGTCCTCGGCGATGCGCGGCGCGAGCACGAACAGGTCGGCCTCGCGGTAGCGCCCGATCAGCTCGCGATGCGTCATCGGGCCGCGCAGGAACACGCGGTCGGCCAGCGCATGGCGGCCGATCTCGGCCTCGAGCGCGCCTTGCAGCGGGCCCGAGCCGATGATCTCGCATTCGAAATCGACGCCCTGCGCGCGCAGCGCGGCGCAGGCCGCGATGAGGTCCTCGTGGCCCTTCTTGGGCACGAGCCGGCCGACGGCGAGGATGCGCGCGCGCCGCGCCTGGCGCGGCGCGCGCCCCTCGGCGCCGTGGAAGTTCTGCAGGTCGATGCCGTGATAGACGAGATGGATGCGCTGCGGATCCAGGTCCGGCGCGATGCGGCGCAGGTACTCGGCGTTGTAGCCGGTGCAGGTGGCGACGAATTCGGCCGCCCGCAGGTTGCGGCGCAGGATCGCCGGCCGCGCCAGGTAGATGTCCTTGGCATGCGCGGTGAAGCTGAACGGGATGCCGCTCATGCGGTGCGCGAATTCGGCCACCGAGGTCGGCGCATTCGCGAAATGGGCGTGGATATGGCGGATGCCCAGGTCGCGGCACATGCGGGCCAGCACGGCCGCGCGCGCGAACTGGCGCCACAGCGACAGCGGCTGGCGCGAGCCCGGCGTGCGCCAGGCGGCGAGCAGCAGGGTGCCGAGGTAGGCGCGCGGTGACTCGAGCAGCATCGAGCCGTGGGCGGCGCCGAACACGCGCAGCGTCGCGCGCCAGCCGCTGGGCGGAGCGTGCACGGTCGCGCGCACCTCGGCCACCGTCGGATGGTGCGGCGGCGGCTCGGGCGGCAGCAGCGAGAAGATGTGCAGCCGCTCGCCGAGCCGCTCCATGGCGCGGATCTCGTTGAGGATGAAGGTCTCGGTCAGGCGCGG
>JAGWVB010000225.1 GCA_018971105.1 Burkholderiales bacterium | reverse complement strand
CGGCCGGCCGTGCGCCGGCCTACCTGAGCGGCTTCATCGGCCGCGAGGCCGAGCTGCGGGCGCTCGGCGCGGATCTCGAACGCGCGCGCCTCGTCACGCTGACCGGCCCCGGCGGCTGCGGCAAGACCCGCCTCGCGGCCGAGTTCTGCCGCAGCGCGGCCGACTTCGAGGCCTGCGTCTTCGTCGCCCTCGCGAGCTGCGCCGACGCCGGCCGCATCGCCGAACGCACGCACGCCGCCGCCCGGTTGCCGCTCGGCAACGCGAGCCCGCTCGAGCACCTGGCGGACCGGTTCGGCGCGCAGCGCCTGCTCCTCGTCCTCGACAACTTCGAGCAGCTCGTCGACGGCGGCGGCGCGCAGGTGCTGCTCGAAATCCTCGATCGCCTGCCGCTGGCGCGCGCGCTCGTCACCTCGCGCCGCGTGCTGCGCATCGCCGGCGAGCAGGAACTGGCGCTGCGTCCGTTCGCGCTGCCGCGCGCCGACGACGATGCCGCCCGCGCGCTGCGCAATCCGGCCGTGGCGCTGTTCATCAACCGCGCGCGCAGCGTGCGGCCCGACTTCGGCCTCAACGCCGGCAACCGCAGCGACCTGCTGCGCCTGTGCCGCGCCCTCGAGGGGCTGCCGCTGGCGATCGAGATCGCGGCCTCGCGCATCCGCACCTACACGCCGCGCGAGATGGCGAGCGGCATCGGCCGCCGCTTCGACCTCCTGGTGCGCGGCGGCGGCGAGGCCGCGCGCGACCCGCGCCACGCCTCGCTGCGCGCCGCGATCGACTGGAGCTGGCGCCTGCTCGACGCGCCGCAGCGCGCATTCCTGATCGCGCTCTCGGTGTTCCGCGGCGGCTGGACGGCCGACGAGGCGGGCGCCGTCGCCGGCTGCAGCGCGCCGCACGGCGTGCTCGACGCGCTGGTCGCCGATTCGCTCGTCACCGTCGATGAGCAGGCCGGTGCCATGCGTTTCGAGATGCTCGAATCGGTGCGCGAGTACCTCGTCGAGCAGGCCGACCCCGAGCTGCGGCAGCGCCTGCGGCGCGCCCACCGCGCCTGCTTCCTGGCGCGCGCCATCGACCTCGGCGAGCACCCGGGCCCGCTGCCCGAGGCCGCGCTGGCGAATTTCGTCGAGGCGCTCGCCAGCGGGATCGAGGACGGCGAGCATGAGCTGGCGGTGGCACTCGCGCTCGCGCTGCGGCCGCAATGGGAATCGCAGGGCCTGCCGCCGCAGGCGCTGGCGCTGCTGCGCCGGCTCGCCGATGTCGCGCCCGTCGCGACGCCGCGCCTGGTCAGCCTGCTGGCGATGCTGGTGCGCCAACTGGTGAGCGCGGCCGAGCCCGGGGCCGCCGCGGCGCTCGCCGAGCGCACCGTCGAGCTCGCCGGCACCGACCCGGCGCAGCGCGCCGAGGCGCTGCTGGCGCGCGCGCGTGCGACCTGGGTCTGCAGGCTCGACGGCCCCGCCTGCCTGCCGCAGGTGCACGAGGCTTTGGGCCTGGCGCGGCAGGCCGGCGCGCTCGATCTCGAGGCGCCGCTGTGCCTGCTGCTGGGCGCGATCACGCTGCAGCACCTGCACGACCCGGTGGCGGCCGACGCGATCCAGCAGCGCACGATCGAATGCTACGTCCGCCTCGGCCGGCCGCGCGAGGCCTACAGCGCCTGGCATGCCCGCATGTGGTGCCTGCAGCGCCAGGGCCGCCACGCGCAGGCGATCGCGCTCGGTCTGGCACAGCTGCGCGAGGTCGAGGCCCTGGGTCATGGCGAGGCCCAGATCCTGTTCCTGAACCGGCTCGCGGCCAGCCACGAGGCCTTGCGCGACTACGCCCAGGCCCTGGATGCGAGCCGGCGCGAGGCCGCACTGGCCTGGCAACGCCACAAGATCTACAACCTCGCGCTCGCGCTCTGGAACCAGTGCTACTACCTCGCACGCCTGCGACGACCCGAGGATGCCGCGCGCCTGCTGGCGTTCGCGAGCCGCTTCTGGGTCGAGCGCTTCGACGCATTGGGCGTCGATGACCTGCGCACCGTCGAGCGCGTGCGCCGGCTCGTGGCGGCGCAGATCGGCGCCGCGCGCTGGCCCGGCCTGTGGGCGCGCGGCCAGGCGATGGGGCTGCACGAGGCGCTCGAACTCGGCGGCGCGCTGGGCTGACTTCCCCCCATTCGCGGGGGCGCCAGGCGGCGTTTCCGGGCCCCGCGGGCCCGGATGCTTAATGATTGACGAACGCCTGCCATCCAAAGTGCCGACCAACCCCATCCCAGGAGAGTCGACATGAGGAAATCCTTCAAATCCGGTCTTGCCGTCGCCGGCTACGCCGCCATCACCGCCTGCACGGCGTTCGCCACGGCGGCCCCTGCGCGCGCGACGACCGTGGCCACGATCAGCGGTTGCTATGACTGCGGCGTCTTCGACACCGCCTCGCTCATCTTCAACAACACGACCGGCGGCACGCTGACGCATGCGACGATGGTCCTGACCGGCTACCAGGGCCTGAACAAGGGCTTGACGGCCACCGTCCAACTGGGGACGCTGGCCAGCGGCAACACTCAGGTCTACTGGGGCAGTCTGCCGGGCGTGTCGTCGGCCACCAGCCCCGGCGTGCTGACCGCCTACGACTACGACGACCAGTACATCGGCACGCCGAACATCATCAACGACCCCAGCTGCGGCGGCGCGGGCTGCGCTCCCGGCGGCGGCCCGCAGTGGTATGCGGACGTCGGCAATTTCAGCGTCGTCTTCACGGCGCTCGTGTCCGGCGGCTCCTACGACGGCGCGAACGTCTATTCCGTATTCAGCCCGAATTCGAATGTGACCGGCTCGTTCGTCGGCTGGCAGGGCCTGGACCAGAACGGCTATTCCGAATCGCCGGTGTACGACGTGCACAGCGGCGTGGTGACCGGCGACATGGCGAACATCGACCTCGGCCTGCCGCCGCCCGCGGGCACCGTGGCGGAACCCGCCAGCGTCGGACTGGTCTTCGCGGCGCTCGCCGCGCTGAGCTTGGCGACGCGCCGGCGCGGCGCCTGACCGCCCGCCGCGACCGGCCCTCAGCGCGCGGGGGCCGCCGCGGCCAGGATGCGCCGCCGCACCATCGCGATGTTCGAGCGCAGCGCGTAGACCTCGTCGGCATAGCTCAGCGGCAATTCGATCGCGGCGACGCGCGCGTCGATCGCGTCGAGTTCGCGCGCCAGTTCCGCGGCCGGACGGCGGCCGCTGGCGTCCTCGATCGTGCGCAGGCGGCCGTACCAGCGGTACACGCGCGAGCGCAGCCGCATCTCGATCAGCGGCGGCACCAGGCGCGACAGCGGCCACAGCGCCGCGATCAGCGGCAGCAGCACGATCCACATGCGGTCGGCGAAATTCGCGAGCCAGAACGGCAGGTAGCGCTGCAGCCAGGGCGGGCCGCTGCGGTAATAGCGCTCGGCCTCGGGCGCGATGGCGAAGATCGGCGCGTCCATGTTCGGGAATTCGCCCGCGCGCGCGAACCAGCCGGGCTGGCCGTGGATGCGCGCCGCCGTCTGCACGAGCAGTTCCTTGAGCGCCGGGTGCAGGTCGCTGCGCACGACCAGCGACGCCGTCGCGGCAACGACGTGCAGGTCCTGCGGCGGCCGGTCGGCGGCGGGGTCGATGAGCCCGCGCGGCAGGCGCAGCGCATGCAGGAAGGCGTAGCGCCGCGCGTAGGCCTCGGCATGGACGAAGTCGTAGAGCTCGACGCCCGGCGTGTGCAGCAGGTACTGCACGAAGGGCGCGTCGGCGGCCGAGACGAAGGCGAGCGCGTCCTCGCGCCCCTGGACGAAGTCGACGACGCCGTGGACCGAGGCCATGTCGCCGCTGTGCAGCGCGCTCGCCGGCAGCCCCTCGAGCGCGGCGAGGGTGCGGAAGATGGGCCCCGATCCGCCGCCGGCCGGCCCGGTGTTGATGCGCCAGCCGGCGAGCCCGGCCAGCGCCGTCGGCAGCACGGCGCCGGGCAGGCGCGGCACCGAATCGTCGCGGTAGAACAGCCACAGCGGCTCATAGGCGACGGCGCCGAGCGAGACCAGCTGCGGGTCGGGCTCGTCGCCCGCCTCGGGGTCGACGCCGCCCTGGACGAAGGCGGCCTCGACGCCCGAGGCGCGGTCGCGCAGCAGCGCCAGGTTCTCGGCCGAGCCCTGCGTCGCGCGCAGCACCAGGGTCACGCCCTGGGCCTTGAGCAGCGGCGCATAGCGGCGCGCGAACTCGGCATAGGCGCCCTGGTCGGGCCCGGTGGCGATGACGATGCGCTTGACCGGCGTCGGGTCGAGCCCGCGGTAGGCGAACACCATCGCGGCGAGGCAGACGAGCAGCAGCAGCCCCGTCGTCAGCGGTCCCGGCTCGGGCAGGTAGCGCCGCCGCGGATGCGCGTTCGCCTCCATGCGCTCAGCTGCGTTCGACGACCACGCTGCCCACCGAATAGCCGGCGCCGAAGGAACAGATCACGCCCAGGTCGCCGGCGCCGAGGTCGGCATGGTGCTCGTGGAAGGCGATGATCGAGCCCGCCGACGCGGTGTTGGCATAGGTGCCGAGGATGACGGGCGCGAGGTCGTCGCCGACCTCGCCGCCGACGAGGCGCTTGATGATGAGCTGGTTCATGCCCAGGTTGGCCTGGTGCAGCCAGTAGCGCCGCACCTGCCTGGGCTCGAGGCCGAGCGCCTGCAGATGGCCCTCGATGTGCGCCGCGGCCATCGGCACCACCTCCTTGAACACCTTGCGGCCCTCCTGCATGAAGGTCTTGTCGCGCGCGTCGGGGTCGGTGTCCTCGCAGCGGTTGAGGAAGCCGGCGTTGTTGCGGATGTGGTTCGAGTACTGCGTCGCCAGCCGCGTGCCGAGCACGCGCCAGCGCTCGGGCGCGGTCGCCGTCTCCGCGGCCTCGACGACGATCGCGGTGCAGACGTCGCCGAAGATGAAATGGCAGTCGCGGTCGCGCCATTCGAGGTGGGCCGAGGTGATCTCGGGGTCGACGACGAGCACGCAGCGCGCGCTGCCGCTCTTCACCGCGTTGACCGCCTGCTCGATCGCGAAGGTGGCCGACGAGCAGGCGACGTTCATGTCGAAGGCGTAGCCGCCGGCGCCGAGCTCGTGCTGGATCTCGCAGGCCAGCGCCGGGTAGGCGCGCTGCATGTTCGATGCGGCGCAGAGCACGGCGTCGATGTCGCGGCCCTGCTTGCCGGCGGCCTCGAGTGCCGGGCGCGCCGCCGCGACGGCGAACTCGGCCATCAGGCTGAGCTCGGAATCCGGGCGCGGCGCGATGCGCGGGCGCATCCGCGCCGGGTCGAGCACGCCCGCCTTGTCGACGACGTGGCGCTGCCGGATGCCCGAGGCCTTCTCGATGAACTCGACGCTCGAGTGCACCAGCGGCTGCGCCTGGCCGGCGGCGATCAGCCCGGCACGCTCGGCGTTGCGGCGGTCGGCGTAGGCGTTGTAGGCCTCGACCAGCTCGAGGTTGGTGATGACCTGGGGCGGCCGGTACAGGCCGGTGCCGGAGATGACGACGGGCTTCATCGGCGCGAGTGTAGGGCCGCGGGCGCCGCGTCCGGCGGCGATCCGCGGCCGGCGCCGGCCCGGTGCCGCTACTTGCGCGCGCTCTTGCGCGCCGGCGCCGCGCCGCCCGCCTGCAGCGCCTCGGACATGCCCAGCAGCACCCCGCTGACCATCGCGGTATAGCTCTCGGCCATCGCCTGCGCGGCGCGCATCGACGCGGCGCGCGTGTCGCGCAGCGCGCTGTGCATCTGCTCGGCGAGCTGCTCGCCGGTGGCGCTGGCCTTGGCGCCCGACAGCGTGCCGCCGGCCTGCATCTTCTCGAGCAGCTGGCCCCAGGCGCCGGCCACCGGCGACGCGGCGCCCTCGGCGGCCTTCTTGATCGCCGCGAACATCTGGTCCTCCATCTTGTCGAGGTCGGCGATGGCCTTGCTCAGATGCTTCTCGCGCAGGTCGGCGCCCTGGGCGACGAGGGTGGACAGCGCCGTGCGGTTGGCCTCGACGGCCTTGAGCAGCGCGTCGTCCATGCCGGCGACGGCCTTGTCGAGCAGGTCCTCGGCGTCGATGCCGGCGACGACGTTCTTCGCCGCGCCGGCGCTGGCCGCGTCGGCGACCGACTTGAGCGCGCCGCGGATGTTCTTCAGCGTCAGCTCGCGGCCCTGCAGCGCGGCCATCGTCGCCTGGCTCGTGGCCTTGCGCAGCTCCTCGCCCTGCTTGGCGGTGGCGGACTCGAACATCGAGATCAGGGCGTCGGCATCGAACAGGGATCGGGTCATGGCTGCTCCTCGGGGTGGTGGCCTGGTGCGGCGGGTATGTGGAGGCCCGAATCGGATCGGTCCGCCGCCGCTGCGCGCCAGCATAAGCGCGAACCCTGACGCGGTGGCTACAGCCCGGCCGGCGCGGGACGGGCGTCGAGGTCGAGCAGGCGGGCGCGGGCGCCGGCCGCGCCCAGGTCCTCGTGGCTGGCGACGATCCAGGCCCTGGGGCCGGCGGCGGCAGCGGCGGCGGCGAATTCAGCCCGCAGATAGGCGAGCGAGGCGCGGTCGAGCGCGTTCAGCGGCTCGTCGAGCAGCGTCACGCGCGTGCCCGCGGCCAGCGCCGCGGTGAGCCAGACCTTGCGCTGCGTGCCGGTGGACAGCTCGCGCAGGCGGCGGCCGAGAAAGGGCGCGAGGCCGAAACCCTCGACATGGCGCGCCGCGGCCGCGGCGTCGAAGCGCGGATACAGGCCGCGCAGGAAGGCGAAATACTCGGGCGGCAGCAGGTGATCGAAGGCGATCGCCGCCGGGCCGCACCAATAGACCTCGCGCCGGTAGTCCAGCGGCTGCGCCGCGGCGTCGATGCCCTGCAGCCGCAGCACCCCGGCCAGCGGCGGCAGCGCGCCGGCCAGCAGCTTGAGCAGCGTCGACTTGCCGCTGCCGTTGCCACCGCGCACCCAGCTCAGCCCGGGCGCGAAGGCGGCCGACCAGGCGTTGAAGACATGGCGGCCGGGGTAGGAATAGCTGAGCCCGGCGACCTCGAGGACGGTGTCCGGGTTCAAGCGTAGACCTCGCTCGCCAGGCAGACGCAGACGACGAGCATGAACATCCAGCGCCCCGACTGCCCGGACGGGTCGGCCGGCGGCAGCGCCACCTCGACCGCGGCGCAGGCCAGGCAGGCGAGCGCATAGGCCGCCAGCACGCCCGGGCGCAGGCCGGCATGCGGCAGCGCCGCGGCGAGCAGGGCCAGCAGCGGCGGCAGCGGCGCCAGCACCAGACCGACGCGGGCGCGTTCGAGCGCGCGCCGCGCCAGCGGCAGCGGCGCGCAGGCGTCGAACAGCGGCAGCAGTTCGTCGCGCGTGAGGCGGTCGATGCGCGCC
>JAGWVB010000224.1 GCA_018971105.1 Burkholderiales bacterium | reverse complement strand
CTGCGCGACCTCCTCGTGCATCGCGACGTTGAAGCTGTTGAGCTTGTCGGGACGGTTCAGCGTCAGCCGCGCGATGCCGTCGGCGGTGTCGAAGAGGATGTTTTCGTATTTCATCTCAATGATCCGTATCGAAGTCCAAGACCACGCGGTCAGTGACCGGGAACGACTGGCAGCTGAGCACGAAGCCGCGCGCGATCTCGTAATCCTCGAGCGCGTAATTCGCGTCCATCTCGACCTTGCCCTCGACGACCTTGCAGCGGCAGGTCGAGCAGACGCCGCCCTTGCACGAATAGCGGATGTCGATGCCCTGGGCGAGACCGGCGTCGAGCACCGATTCGCGGTCCTTGGCCATCGTGTAATGGCGCTGGCTGCCGTCGATGACCAGCGTCACCTCGCATTCGCTCTGGCCGACGCGCGGCCGCGCGCCGGGCACATGGGCCTGCTGCGGGATGCTGGCGGCGAACAGTTCGACCTTGATCGCAGTTCGGGGCATGCCCTGCGCTTCGAGCGCGGCCGTGACCTCGCGCATCATCGACTCGGGCCCGCAGACATAGGCCGCGTCGTGGTCGGCGACGGTGATCCACTGCGCGAACAGCGCCTCGCATTTCTCGCGCGTGATGCGGCCGTTGAAGAGCTCGATGTCCTGGTGCTCGCGGCTGAGCACGTGGACGAGGTTGAGGCGTCCGGGGTAGCGGTCCTTCAGCTCGGCGAGTTCCTCGCGGAAGATCACCGCCGCCGACGAGCGGTTGCCGTAGACCAGCGTGAAGCTCGAATGCGGCTCGGCGCGCAGCGTCGTCTCGACGATCGAGCGGATCGGCGTGATGCCGCTGCCGGCGGCGAACGCGAGGTAGCGCCGAGCAGACTGCGCGTCGGGCGGCAGCGCGAAATGGCCGGCCGGCGGCATCACGTCTATCGTCGCGCCGGGCGCGAGATGGTCGTTGGCCCAGTTGGAGAAGCGGCCGTCGGCGCAGCGCTTGATCGCCACGCGCAGCTGCGCGTCCTGCACCGCCGAGCAGATCGAGTACGAGCGCCGCAGGTCCTCGCCGTCGACGCGGGCGCGCAGCGTCAGATGCTGGCCGGCGTCGTAGGCGTATTGCGGTCGCAGGTCCGCGGGCACATCGAAGGTGACGACGATGGCGTCACGCGTTTCGCGGTGCACGCGGGCGACGGTCAGCGGATGGAATTTGCTCATGCGTGAGGCGTCAGGCGTCCGTGTTCAATGGCACTTGAAATGGTCGAAGGGTTCGCGGCAGGCTTTGCAGCGGTAAAGCGCCTTGCAGGGCGTCGAGCCGAACTGGCTCACGAGCTCGACGGCGGTCGACGCGCAGCGCGGGCAGGCGATCTCGGGCGCGGCGGTGGGTGCGCCGCGGCCGATGTCGGCGACGGCGATGGTCTGCGCGCGCTGCAGCGGCGGCGCGATGCCGTAGTCGCGCAGTGCCTGCTTGCCGGCCTCGCTCATCCAGTCGGTCGTCCAGGGCGGCGCGATGCGCGTCTCGATGCGCACGTCGTCGACGCCATGCCCATGCAGCGCGTCGACGATGGCTTGCGAGATCACATGCGTGGCCGGGCAGCCGGAATAGGTCGGCGTCACGGTGACGACGCAGGTCGCGTCGTCCCAGCGCAGATCGCGCACGATGCCGAGGTCGACGATCGAGATCACCGGGATCTCGGGGTCCTCGACCGCCGCCAGCCAGGTCCAGATCTCGGCCGTTCCCGGCCGCTCGAGGCTCACCATCGTTGACCCGGGTAGGCGCGCTGCAGGAACTGCATTTCCGCCAGCAGGTAGCCCAGGTGTTCGCTGTGGCGGCCCTGCTTGCCGCCCTGCTGCATCCAGGCCTCGGGGTCGGGCAGGCGCAGCGTCGCCGTCGCCAGCGTGCGGCCGACGAGCGCCAGCCAGGGCGCGCGCAGCGATGCCGCGGCCGGCGTCGCGTATTGGGCCGCCATCGCGTCGTCGACGGCGTCGGACTCGAACATCTCGCCCGTGTACATCCACAGCTCGTCGAGCGCGGCCTGCATGCGCCGGTGGCTCTCGGTCGTGCCGTCGCCCAGGCGCACGACGAGGTCGGCGCTGCGCCGCAGGTGGTAGCCCACCTCCTTGAGCGCCTTGGCGGCGATCTCGGCGATGCGCTGGTCGGTCGACCGGGCGAGCCCTTCGAGCAGCCCGTGGTGGCCGGCGTCGAACAGGAACTGGCGCATCAGCGTCTCGGCATAGCTGCCGTTGGGTCGCTCGACGAGCAGCAGGTTGCGGAACTGGTGCGCGTCGCGCAGATAGGCCAGCGCATCCTCGTCGCGCTTCGCGCCGCCGGTCTCGCCCTCGATCTCGCCGGCCAGCGTCAGCCACAGCCGCGCCTGGCCGATGAGGTCGAGCGCGGTGTTGGACAGCGCCATGTCCTCCTCGATCGCCGGGCCCTTGCCGACCCATTCGGCGAGGCGCTGGCTCAGCACGAGCGCGTTGTCGCCCAGGCGCAGCAGATAGTCGATACGCGGATCCTGCATCGCCGGCCTCAGAGGTTCTTCACTTCTTCCGGCATCGGGAAGAAGGTGGGGTGGCGGTAGACCTTGCTGTTCGACGGCTCGAACAACTCACCCTTGTCGGTGGGGCTGCTGGCGACGATGTCGGCGGCGCGCACGACCCAGATGCTGACGCCCTCGTTGCGCCGCGTGTAGACATCGCGGGCGTTGTTCACCGCCATCTCGGCGTCGGGCGCGTGCAGGCTGCCGACATGCTTGTGCGCGAGTCCATGCTGGCTGCGGATGAAGACTTCCCACAGCGGCCATTCCTTGCTCATCACTGATCCTCTCAGGCCGCGGCGCGCGACGTTTGCTTCTCGGCATGGGCGACGAGCGCGTCGCGGAACCATTGCCCGTCCTCCCAGGCCTGCACGCGGGTGCGCAGCCGCTCGCGGTTGCAGGGGCCGTGGCCCTTGAGCACGGCGTGGAACTCGGCCCAGTCGATGGCGCCGAAGTCGTAATGGCCGGTGGCCTCGTTCCAGCGCAGCTCGGGGTCGGGCACGGTGAGCCCGAGATGCTCGGCCTGCGGCACCGTCTGGTCGACCATCTTCTGGCGCAGCTCGTCGTTGCTGTGCAGCTTGATGCGCCAGGCCGCCGATTGCGCGCTGTTCACCGATTCGGCGTCGCTGGGCCCGAACATCATCAGCGACGGCCACCACCAGCGGTTCAGCGCGTCCTGGGCCATCGCCTTCTGCTCGGCGCTGCCGCGGCAGAGCGCGAGCATGATGTCGTAGCCCTGGCGGGCGTGGAACGACTCCTCCTTGCAGACGCGGATCATCGCCCGCGAATAAGGGCCGTAGGAGCAGCGGCACAGCGGGATCTGGTTGATGATCGCCGAGCCGTCGACGAGCCAGCCAATGGCGCCGATGTCGGCCCACGACAGCGTCGGGTAGTTGAAGATGCTCGAGTACTTGGCCTTGCCCGAGTGCAGCGCGGCCAGCAGGTCGTCGCGCGAGACGCCCAGCGTCTCGGCCGCGCTGTACAGGTACAGGCCGTGGCCGGCCTCGTCCTGGATCTTCGCCAGCAGGATGGCCTTGCGCAGCAGCGTCGGCGCGCGCGTCGCCCAGTTGCCCTCGGGCAGCTGGCCGACGATCTCCGAATGCGCATGCTGCGAGATCTGGCGCACCAGCGTCTTGCGGTAGCCCTCGGGCATCCAGTCCTTGGGTTCGATCTTGACGCCGGCGTCGATGCGCTGCTGGAAGGCCTGTTCCTGCGCCGACATCTCGTCGACGCCGCGCAGGCGCTGGGCGCCGGTCTCGACCAATTGTGCGTACATGGGGGAGCCTCTCGGATGAAAGCGATCGATGCAACGCTCTATGGTAAGGAGCGCTGCGCTTCCCCGTCAGGTGCGGTGTTCTGAGCCGGACTGCGGGTTAATACCGAGATCGGGGCCCGATCCAGTACCGCCCGACCGTTCCGAAGGTACTGAGCGCCCCCAGGGCCACGAAGGGGCCCCTGCGGGTCCATGGGGGCAGCGAACGAAGCGGGCGTGGGGGTTTCAATTCAGTCGACCAGGCCCTGGCGCATCGCGTACTGCACGAGCTCGGCATTGCTCGCCAGGCCGAGCTTGACGAGGATGCGGCTGCGGTGCGAGCCGACCGTCTTCACGCTCAGGCAGAGCTGGCTGCCGATCTCGGTCAGCGGCACGCCGCGGGCGATCTTCAGCATCACCTCCATCTCGCGCGGCGTCAGCGCGGCATGGGCGGTGGCGGGCCTGTTGTCGGCGAAGTCGAAGCCGGGGCTGACATAGACGCCGCCGCCGGCGACATGGCGCACGGCCGCCATCAGCTCCTCGGGGCTGGTGTCCTTGGAGAGGTAGGCGTTGGCGCGCAGCTTCAGCGCCAGCCGCGCGTATTGCGACTCGACATACATCGACAGCATGATCACCGGCAGCCGCGGCTGCTCGGCGCGCAGCGCCGTCAGCGTGTCGAGGCCGTTGCGCGCGCCCATGTTGATGTCCATCAGCACGACGTCGTAGCGGCGGGCGCGGATCATCGCCAGCGCCGTGGCGCCGTCGCCGGCCTCGCCGGCGACGCGGATGTCGGGCTCGTCCGAGACGAGCCGCACCATGCCGGCGCGGAAGATGCGGTGGTCGTCGACGAGCAGCAGGTCGATCATCGCTTGGCCTCCGCCGCGGTCCTGGACGGCGGCGTCTGCAGCGGCCCGCTCAGCGTGACCTCGGTGCCGCCCCCCGGATGCGCCGCGACGCGCAGCTCGGCGCCGATCTCGCGCGCCCGCTCGGCCATGCTGAACAGGCCGATCGACCCCGGGCGCCGCGGCACCGCGGCAAGGCCGCGTCCGTCGTCGCGCAGCCGCAGCTGGTAGCGGCCGCCCTCGGCCGCCAGCGTCAGCTCGACGCGGCCGGCCTGCGCGTGGCGCGAGACGTTCGTCAGCGCCTCCTGGGCGATGCGGTAGATCTGCGTCGCGACCTCGACCGTCAGCGCCAGCCGCTCGCCCGGCGTCCGCACCGCGACCTCGACCTCGTGGCGCGCGGCGTAGCGGTCCATCATCTGCCGCAGCGCGGCGCCCAGGCCCAGCAGCTCGATCGCGGCCGGGTGCAGGCCCTCCGAGATCGAACGCGCCTGGACGATGGTCTCCTGCAGCAGCTCGACGAGCTCGCTGGCGATGCCATGCAGCTCCTCCTGCCCCGGCGCCGCGGTGCGGCGGACGATGCGCGAGACGTCGAACTTGGCCGAGCTCAGCATGCCGCCGAGCAGGTCGTGGACATCGCGCGCCAGCCGCGCCCGCTCGACCTCCTGCGCCGAGGTGAGCCGGTGCGCCAGCGCCTGCAGCTGCGCGCTCGACTCGCGCAGCGCCTCCTGCGCCAGCACGCGCTCGGTGATGTCGAGCGCGACGCCGGCCAGCGCCGGACGGCCGCGGCATTCGACGCGCGAGGCGTGAAGCTCGAGGTGGACGACGGTGCCGTCCTTGCGCAGGCCCTGGGTCTGGTAATGGATCGCGCGCACCTCGCCGTTGACGCGGCGGTGGTAGTTGCGCATCACTTCGGCGGCTGAATCGGCGGTCACGCAATCGACCATGCGGCGGCCGATGAACTCGTCGCGCGGGTAGCCGAACATCGCCGCGAAGCGGTCGTTGGCGTACATGAAGCGCTCGTCGAGCACGACGTAGACGCCGGCCAGCGACTGCTCGACGATGCCGCGGAAGGGCACGTCGTCGAAGTCGAGTGCGGCGGCGGGGGCTGGCGGCGGGGACGGCATCGGGTCTCGGGTGCGGCGGCGCGGTCAGTGATGATCGCCGGTTTCAGCGCGCCCGCCATCGGGCGCGACCCGCTTCAGCCGGGCAGCGGCCGCGCGCCCACGGCGTCGACGAATGCGAGCGCACGCGCCAGCGTGTCGTCGAACGGCGATGCGCCGGTGGCGGGGTCGACCTCGCGCCGGTTGAAGAAGCCGTGGCCGGCACCCGGGTACGCCTGCAAGCGGCAATCGCCGCCCGCGGCGTGCGCGCGCTCGCACAGCCGGCGCGATGCCGCGATCGGCACGTCGGTGTCGGCATCGCCGTGGAAGACGAGGGTCGGCGGCAGCCGCACCGGCTCGTCGAGCCGGCCGAGGTCGGGATTGAACAGCAGCAGCGCGGCGGGCGCCGCGCCGTCCGGCGCGCGCCGCGCGATCTCGAACGCGATGCGGCCGCCGGCCGACCCGCCGGCGAGCACGATGCGCCGCGCATCGACGCCCCAGTCGGGCGCGTGCGCGCGCAGCCAGGCGTAGGCGGCGTGTCCATCGGCGATGGCCTGGCGCGCGCCGGTGCCGTCGCGGCAGCGCACGCGGTAGTCGGCCAGCAGCGCGACATGGCCGCGCGCCTGCAGCGCCCGCGCCTGGTCGGCGAACTGGAGGATGTCGCCGACGACGAAGCCGCCGCCGAAGAAGAACAGCAGCGTCATGCGATCGGGCCGCGCGGGGTCCTGCGGCACGAAACCGTGGATGCGCAGCGCGCGACCCGAGGCGACGCGATAGACCGCCGATCGCGCGCCATCGACGCGCTCGGGCGGCGCCGCGATGCCGCGGCATTCGGGGCCCGATTTCGCGCGCGACTGCAGCCAGGAGCGGCCCGCGACGATCGCCAACGCCAGCAGCGCGACGATGGCGAACAGCACCGGCAGCGAGGCGAGGCTAGCGGCCTTCATTCATCCATTCATTCGTTCCATCGTTCATTCTGTCGCTCAATCGTCGCTCTTTCGTCGCTCTTTCGTCGCTCAATCGTCGTTCACCCGGCGACGACGGCGGCGCCCTTGAACTGCCCCGCCTGCGCTGGCGTCTGCGGCTTCGGGTAGCGCTGCGGCGCCATGCGGTGCAGCAGTTCGGCCTCGCGCGCGCGCGCCAGCGCCAGGTTCGCGAGCTTGACATGGCCGTAGCCGCGGATCGACAGCGGCAGCGCGGCGATCTGCAGCGCGAGCGCGGCCTTGCCGGGCTCGGCGTGCAAGGTGTCGAGCATTGCCGCCAGCTCGCGCAGCCGCGCCTCGTATTGCGCGATCAGCTTGCGCTCGATGCGGCGCTCTTCAGTGCGGCCGAAGGGATCGAAGGCCGTGCCGCGCAGCCGCTTGGCCTTCGCGAGCAGGCGCAGCGCGCCCATCAGCCAGGGGCCGAGCGTGACCTTGCGCGGCGGCCGGCCGTCGCGCGACTTCGCGATCAGCGGCGGCGCCATGTGGAACTGCAGCGTCAGCTCGCCTTCGAACTGCGCCTCGAGCCGGGCCTTGAAGCGGCCGTCGGTGTACAGCCGCGCGACCTCGTACTCGTCCTTGTAGCTCATCAGCTTGAGCAGGCTGCGCGCGGCGGCCTGCGTCAGCGGCAGCGCCGCGCCGGGGCCGGCCAGCGCCT
>JAGWVB010000223.1 GCA_018971105.1 Burkholderiales bacterium | reverse complement strand
AGCGCGCCCAGCGGGTCGTAGGCATGCTCGGCGCGCGCCTTGTCGATCTCGTCGACGACCATCACCGGGTTCGCGTATTCGCCGTCGACCAGGGTCTCGAAGACCTTGCCCGGCCGCGCGCCCTTCCACTGGCTCGACGCGCCGCTGAGCACCCAGCCGGCGGTCAGGCTGCTCATGCTGATGAAGCCCAGCCCGGTGCCCAGCAGCTGCGCGACCTCGCGCGCGAAATGCGTCTTGCCGATGCCGGGCGGGCCGAGCAGCAGCATCGGCGTCAGCTCGAGCGCGTCGCGGCTGTCGTGGCACAGCGCCAGCTGGCGCCGCACGTCGTCGAGCACGTCGTTGAAGTTGGGCATCTCGTCGTAGAGATGGTCCATCGCCGGCAGCCCGCCGGGCTTGACCTGGAAACGCTCCGGGCCCTTCTCGATCATGCGTTCGTAGGTGGCGCGCAGGTTCTCGTGCTCGTGCGCGGGCAGCTTGTCCAGGCGCCGCGAGACGTCACCCAGCCGGTAGAGGCTGCGCATGCGGGCGATCGGCAGCGCCCCGCTCGGCGCGCGCGGCGCGGCTTCCTGGGTCACAAGGGCGTAGTCGGGATTCATCGGATCACGCTCCCAAGCCTGTAGCGGCCAGTCCATTGGACCCAAGACTGCCACAGAGATGCCGCAAAACAAAGGGGTGGCAGCGCCGCATTTCGGGGGTCGGCGTGCGGCGTTCGTGAATACGGCCGCGTTTCATCGCGCCGCCCGACGCTTCATCCGCTCGCTCGCGCCACGCGTCGCAACGGGGCGGCGACGCGCGCTCGCGCGGCCTACATTGCAGCCATCGATTGTTTCCCGACCCACCCCGAACAGGAGCGACCATGAAGCTGCAAGCCCACTCGAAGTCCGCCCACGAACTGCCGCGCGGCGGTGTCGTCCCGCAACTCGCCGCGCTCGGCCTGAGCGTGGCGATGACGCTGACGATGCTGGCCAGCGTCGAGACGCTGGCGACGAGCGCGCCGCCGCCGGCGCTGTGGGCGCTGGTGCAGGCCCAGGCGCTGGCCCGCGCCTGAGCGCCGCGCCGGCGCCGGCATCACAGGCCGTAGAGATGCCGCGCCAGGAAGGTCAGCGCGCGTCCATGCGCCAGCGCCGCGCTCGGCGCGTGGTAGGCCGCGCGGTCCCAGCAGTTGAAGCCGTGCTGCGCATCGGCGTAGACATGGACCTCGGCGCCGGCCATCGCCGCGCGCACGGCGGCGACCGCGGCCGGCGGGATGTGGTCGTCGTGGCCGGCGTAATGGAACTGCATCGGGCAGGCGATGGCCGCTGCGAGGTCCAGCTTCTGCTGGATGCCGCCGCCGTAATAGGCCACCGCCGCGTCGAGCCGGCCGCGCGCCGCGGCCAGGTAGGCGAGCCGGCCGCCGAAGCAGTAGCCGATGCCGCCGACCTTGGCGCCGCCGACCTCGGGCCGGGCGCGCAGCGCGGCCGCCGCGGCGTCGAGGTCAGATTCGATCTCCGCGGCGCCGAGCGCCGACATCAGCTCGATGCCGCGCTCGCGGTCGGCGCCGACATAGCCGAGTTCGACGCGTGAGGCGCCGCGCCAGAACAGATCGGGCGCGAGCACGACGAAGCCGGCCAGCGCGTACTGCTCGGCGACGCCGCGGATATGCGCATTGACGCCGAAGATCTCCTGCCACAGCACGAGTCCCGGCCCGCGGCCGGCGGGCGGCAGCGCGAGATAGCCGGCGTAGCCGGGGGCGATTTCGATCCATTGCGTCTTCACGGGACTCGTCATGCGGTGGCTCCAGTCGGGGGGTTCAGTAGGTACGGCCTTGGCGATACTGCGCATGTTGCCGTCTTTTCAGCGGCGACGCTTGCGCCAGCGCGGCGAAGCTGGCGCCGGCATGGGCCTGGGTGATGGCCAGGCCAAGCGCATCGGCCGCGTCCCGGCCCGGCAGCGCCGACAGCGCCAGCAGCCGCCGCACCATCTCCTGCACCTGGCCCTTGTTGGCCAGGCCATGGCCGACGGTGGCCTTCTTCATCTGCAGCGCCGTGTATTCCGAGACCGCCAGGCCGCTGCTGACGAGCGCGGCCAGCGCCGCGCCCCGCGCCTGGCCCAGCAGCAGCGTGCTCTGCGGGTTGACGTTGACGAAGACGATCTCGAGGCTGGCGCAGCCCGGGCGGTAGCGCTCGACGACCTCGCGCACGCCGTCGAAGATGATGCGGATGCGCTGCGGCAGATCGCCGCGCGGCGCCTCCAGCGTGCTGATGGTGCCGCTGGCCACGTAGGCCAGGCGTGGCCCGTCCGCATCGACGACGCCGAAGCCGGTGCGCTGCAAGCCGGGATCGATGCCGAGGATGCGCATCGGGCGTCAATGACGGAAGTGGCGCGTCCCCGTGAACACCATCGCGATGCCGCGCTCGTCGGCGGCGGCGATGACCTCGTCGTCGCGCATCGAGCCGCCGGGCTGGATGACGCAGCGCGCGCCGGCGTCGACGACGACGTCCAGGCCGTCGCGGAACGGGAAGAAGGCGTCGCTGGCCACGGCCGAGCCGAGCAGGCCGAGGCCGGCGTTGTCGGCCTTGATCCTGGCGATGCGGGCGCTGTCGATGCGGCTCATCTGGCCGGCGCCGACGCCCAGCGTCATGCCGCCGCCGCAGAACACGATGGCGTTGCTCTTGACGAACTTGGCCACCTTCCACGCGAAGCCGAGGTCGGCCATCTGCGCCGGCGTCGGCGCGAGCTTCGTCACCACGCGCAGTTCGGCGGCGCCGACATTCTTCGCGTCCTGGCTCTGCAGCAGCACGCCGCCGCCGACGCGCTTGAGGTCGAGCGCGTTCATCGCCGGCGCCAGCGGCACCTCGAGCAGGCGCAGGTTCTGCTTGGCGGCGAGCAGCTCGCGCGCCTCGGGCGTGATGGCCGGCGCGATCGCGACCTCGACGAACTGCTTGGCGGCGTTGATCGCCTCGACCACCGCGGCGTCGAGCGGGCAGTTCAGCGCCAGGATGCCGCCATAGGCGCTCGTCGGGTCGGTCTTGAGCGCCTTCGTGTAGGCCTCGACCGCACTCGCGCCGACGGCCGCGCCGCAGGGGTTCGCATGCTTGACGATGACGCAGGCCGGGCCGTCGAAGGTCTTCACGCATTCCCAGGCGGCGTCGGCGTCGGCGATGTTGTTGTAGCTCAGCGCCTTGCCCTGCAACTGCTTCCAGCCCGCCAGCGTGCCGGGCGCCGGCGCCGCGTCGCGGTAGAAGGCCGCGCTCTGGTGCGGGTTCTCGCCGTAGCGCATGTCCTGCGTCTTCGTCAGCTGCAGCGTGTAGACGGCCGGATAGGGCTCGCGCGCGGGCACCGCGGCGGCATGCTCCTCGGCGCCGGGCTGCAGCGCGCTGAGGTAGTTGCTGATCATCCCGTCGTAGGCGGCGGTGTGCGCGAAGACCTTGGCCGCGAGCATGAACTTGGTGGCGCGCCGCACCCCGCCCTGGCCGAGCTCGCCCAGCACGCGCGCGTAGTCGGCGGGATCGATGACGACGGCCACGTCGGCCCAGTTCTTGGCCGCCGCGCGCAGCATCGCCGGGCCGCCGATGTCGATGTTCTCGATCGCGTCCTCGAGCGTGCAGTCGGCGCGCGCCGTCGCCTGCGCGAAGGGGTAGAGGTTGACGACGAGCAGGTCGATGGTGCCGATGCCATGCGCCTCCAGCGCCGCCATGTGCGCGGCGAGGTCGCGCCGCGCCAGCAGGCCGGCGTGGATGCGCGGATGCAGCGTCTTCACGCGGCCGTCGAGCATCTCGGGGAAGCCGGTGATCTCGGCGACCTCGGTCACCGCGAGCCCGGCGTCGGCGAGCAGCCGCGCGGTGCCGCCGGTGGACAGCAGGCGCATGCCGCGCTCGGCCAGCGCACGCGCGAAATCGACGATGCCGGTCTTGTCGGAGACCGAGATGAGGGCTGTGGGTGCGGCCATGTTCAGATGAGTTTGTGGGTTTGGAGCTTGCGCCGCAGCGTGTTGCGGTTGATGCCCAGCCATTCGGCGGCCCTGCTCTGGTTGCCCTCGGCATGATGCATCACGACCTCGAGCAGCGGCCGCTCGGCGGCGGCGAGGAAGAGTTCGTGCAGCGCATGCGGCTGGGCGCCGCGCAGGTCCTTGAAATACTGCTCCACGCTGCCGCGGATGCAGGCGTCGATCTCCTTGCGGCTCATGCGGCGATCGCGGCCCGCGCGTCGTTGGCCGCCGCGGCCGCGGTCACGCTGGGCAGGCGTGCGTGACGCTCGGCGAGTGCGTCGAAGAAGGCCGTGAGCGCGTCGACCTGGGCCGCGGCATCGTCGATGCGGTTCATCGCGTCGCGGAAGGCGAGCCCGCCCGGCAGGTCGCGCACGGCCCAGCCGATGTGCTTGCGCGCGCTGCGCAGCCCGGTGTATTCGCCGTACAGCGCATGGTGGTCGAGCAGGTGCGCGGTGAGCCAGCGCTGCACGTCGCGCGTCGCGGGCGCCGGCAGATGCTCGCCGGTGGCCAGGTAGTGCGCGATCTCGGCGAAGATCCAGGGCCGGCCCTGGGCCGCACGGCCGATCATCAGCGCATCGGCGCCGGTGGCCGCCAGCACCGCGCGCGCCTGCTCGGGGCTGGCGATGTCGCCGTTGGCGACGACGGGGATGCGCAGCGCCGCCTTCACCGCGGCCACCGTCTCATGCTCGGCGCGGCCGCCGTAGCCCTGCTCGCGCGTGCGGCCGTGCACCGTCACCATCGCGATGCCGGCCGCCTCGGCCGCGCGCGCGATCGACACCGCGTTGCGCTGCCCGGCGCACCAGCCGCTGCGCATCTTCAGCGTCACCGGCACGCCGCGCGGCGCGCAGGCGGCGACGACGGCCTCGACGATGGCCAGCGCCAGCGGCTCGTCCTGCATCAGCGCCGAACCGGCCCACTTGTTGCAGACCTTCTTGGCCGGGCAGCCCATGTTGATGTCGATGATCTGCGCCCCGCGGTCGATGTTGTAGCGCGCCGCGTCGGCCATCTCGGCGGCGTCGACGCCGGCGATCTGCACCGCGATCGGCGCCGACTCGCCCGCATGGTCGGCGCGACGCGAGGTCTTGAGCGAGGACCAGAGCTCGCGCCTGCTCGTCACCATCTCGCTCACCGCATAGCCCGCCCCCAGGCGCTTGCACAGCATGCGGAAGGGCCGGTCGGTGACACCGGCCATGGGAGCGACGAAAAGCCGGTTCGGCAGATCGTGAGGGCCGATGCGCATGCGCGGGCTGGAGGACTGCTGAAAAAAGAGGCGGAAGTATAGCCCCCAGGTCCTGCGCCCCCGGGCCGGCGGCGCCAGAATGGCGGACCGAGGCGGCAACGCCCTGATCAGGAACACCATGCCATCGACGACGAACTACGACGCGCTGACGCGAACCTGGACGCGCATGCACCACCTGGGCCATCTGCAGGCGATCGCGAACTGGGATCACGCGGCGAACATGCCGCCCAAGGGCAACGAGGCGCGCGCCGCCGCGCTGGCCGAGGTCGCGACGCTGCTGCACGGCCTGCGCACGGCGCCCGAGCTGGGCCAGCGCATCGAGCGCGCGGCGCAGGAGGACCTCGGGCCCGAGCAGCGCGCCAACCTGCGCGAAATGGAGCGCCAGTGGCGCGCCGCGACGGCGCTGCCCGCGGCGCTGATCGAGCGCCAGCAGCTCGCGACCTCGCGCTGCGAGCATGCCTGGCGCGGCCAGCGCCCGGCCAACGACTGGCGCGGCTTCCTCGCCAACTTCCGCGAGGTGCTCGCGGTCGGGCGCGAGACGGCGCAGCGCCTCGCCGACCAGAGCGGGCTCGGGCCCTACGAGGCGCTGATGGACCGCTACGAGCCCGGCGCCCGCTGCGCGCAGGTCGATGCCGTCTTCGGCGAGGTGCGGCAATGGCTGCCCGGATTGATCGAGCGCGTGCGCGAACGCCAGGCGCGCGAGACCGTCGTCGAACCGCGGGGCCCCTACGCGCCGGCGGCGCAGCGCGCGCTGTGCCTGCAGATGATGAAGCGGCTGGGATTCGATTTCGACGCCGGCCGGCTCGATGTCAGCGCGCATCCGTTCTGCGGCGGCGTGCCCGAGGACGTGCGCATCACGACGCGCTTCCGCGAGGACGACTTCGTCACGAGCCTGATGGGCACGGTGCACGAGACCGGCCACGCGCGCTACGAGCAGAACCTGCCGCGCGAGCTGCTCGGCCAGCCGGTGGCCGAGCCGCGCTCGATGGCGATCCATGAAAGCCAGAGCCTGAGCTTCGAGATGCAGCTCGGCGGCCACCCCGGCTTCGTGCGCGGCATGGCGCCGCTGCTGGTCCAGGCCTTCGGCGACCAGCCCGCCTTCGAGCCCGCCAACCTGTGCCGTCTGCTGACGCGCGTGAAGCCGGGCTGCATCCGCGTCGACGCCGACGAGGTCACCTACCCGGCGCACATCCTGCTGCGCTACGAGATCGAACGGCCGCTGATCGAGGGCGCGATCGAACCCGAGGACGTGCCGGCGCTGTGGGACGCGAAGATGATGGAGCTGCTGGGCGTCGACACGCGCGGCAACTACCGCGACGGGCCGCTGCAGGACGTGCACTGGCCCGAGGCGCTGTTCGGCTACTTCCCCTGCTACACGCTGGGCGCGATGTACGCGGCGCAATGGTTCGCCGCGATGCGGCGCGAGATGCCCGGGCTCGACGCGCGCATCGACCGCGGCGACCTGGCGCCCGTGTTCGACTGGCTGCGCGCGCGCATCTGGACCCAGGCCAGCCGCTGGGACACCGGGGAGCTGGTGCGGCGCGCCAGCGGCGAGACGCTCAACCCGGCGCATTTCCGGGCCCATCTCGAGGCGCGCTACCTGGGCTGAGCGGCCGCGGCACCGCGGGCGCGCCGGGCGGCGCCGCGCGCGGGCTAGGCGTCGAGCCCGCCGCGCTGCGTCGTGGCCTGCTCGAGCCGGGCGGCGTCGAAGGCGCTCGGCGTGACCTCGCTCACCATCATCTTGCTGTCGCTGTGGAAGGTCGAGCGGTAATGCGGCTGCTCGGGGCGGCCGTCGAGCGCGTCGAGCAGGCGCTTGAGCAGGTCCTGCAGCGCCGCGTCGTCGCCGGGCAGCGGCAGGTTCGACAGCTGCGAGCAGATCTTGACGAGCGTCGGGTGGGCGATCTCGTCGATCACGGCGACGCCGCGCTTGCCCAGCGAGACCTCGAGCGCCGCCAGATGCGGCAGCACGTCGCGCGCGCCGCGCACCTGGTCGAGCAGCTTGCGCAGCGAATGCTGCATCAGCCGGCCGCGCAGGCGCTGCGCGCCATCGGGCTCGGCCTGGGATCGGGGTGCGGAGGCGGTGGGCATGGGGCGCTGACGTATCCAGGCGTATATCGGCCCCGGGCGCGCGGGCTTGAGCCCGCCGCCGCCGCTTCAATCCT
>JAGWVB010000222.1 GCA_018971105.1 Burkholderiales bacterium | reverse complement strand
CGGCGCCGCGCTCGAGCCGGAACGGCAGCTCAACGGCGCGCTGCAGTTGCGAGAGGTCGACGCGCGGCAGCGTCGCGTCGAGCGTGCCGCGCCAGCGCCGCCAGTCGCCGCGCCGCGCCAGCAGCGGCTGCACGAAGCGGCCGCCGAGCGTGAAGCGCGCGCCCCAGTCCGGCGGCGGGGTCGCCGCGATCTCGATGCGGTGGCTGCGCAGCCCGTTGTCGAGCGCGATCTCGACCTCGCTCAAGGCCAGCGGCGGCGCGCCGCGCTGCTCGTCGACCCAGCGTATCGAGCCGTCGCTGACGACGACGTGGTCCTGCGCGAAGAGCCAGTCGGCGCCCCGGGTGCCGGCGCCGCCGGGGCCGCCGATCGCGATGCCGGCGACGGTGATGCGGCCGGCGGCGTCGCGCCGCACCTCCAGCGCCGGGCGGTCGATCTGCAGGCGCTCGAGGCGGGGTTCGAGCGCCAGCAGCGAACGCGGCGAGAGCGTCGCGACGACGCGCGGCAGCGTCAGCGCCGGCCGGCCGGCAGCGTCGCGCAGCGTCACCGCGGCAAGCTCGAGCGCGGGCGCCCAGGGGCTCGACCGGACCGCGATATGGCCGATCTGCACCGGCACCCCGATGACGCGCGACGCCTCGGCCTCGATGCGCGGCTTGTAGACGTCGACATGGGGCAGCAGCCCCCACACCGCCACGGCCCAGGCCAGGGCCAGCAGCGCGACGGCGCCGCCGGCGAGCGCGCCGAGCAGCCGCAGGACGCGCCGCGGCCGGGCCCCGCGGCGGCCGGGGGGGCGGCCGGCGGCGCGGCCGTCGGGACCGGCGGGGGTGGGGGACTCCAAGTGGGGCAGGGCCGCGTTCCGGCTGCTGGGACGCCGCGATTGTCGTTGCTTGCGGCCGCGTCGCCGCGGTCCAGCGCGCTTGCCCGGGCTCGCCGACAATCCGCCCTTCGGCCCGCCGCCACCGGATCCGCATGGACCTCGAATCGACCAAGCGTTACCTGCCCTGGGTCGTCGCGACGACGCTGTTCATGGAGCAGCTCGATTCGACGATCGTCAACACCGGCATCCCGGCCATGGCCGCGAGCCTGGGCACGACGCCGCTGAGCCTGAAGGCCGTCGTCACCAGCTACATCCTCGCGCTCGCCGTCTGCATCCCGGTCAGCGGCTGGCTCGCCGAGCGCTACGGCAGCCGGCGCGTGTTCCTCAGCGCGATCGCGCTGTTCACGCTCTCGTCGGTGATCTGCGGCCTGTCCGTGAGCGCGCCGATGCTGGTTGCCGCGCGCGTGCCGCAGGGCATCGCGGCGGCGATGATGATGCCGGTCGGGCGCATGGCGATCGTGCGCACCTTCGCCAAGGGCGAGCTGCTGCGGGCGATGAACTTCGTCATCATCCCGGCGCTGCTGGGGCCGCTGCTGGGGCCGACCGTGGGCGGGCTCATCGTGCACTGGCTGAACTGGCGCGTGATGTTCTTCGTCAACGTGCCGGTGGGCATGCTCGCCTTCTGGCTCGGCAGCCGCGTCATGCCGGACTTCCGCGGCGATGAGCCGCGGCCGCTGGACCTGCGCGGCCTGCTGCTGTTCGCCAGCGGCGCGGCGCTGCTGAGCTGGCTGCTCGAGATCTTCGGCGCGCAGCATCTGGCGGCGGCGCCGGCGCTGGGCATCCTCGCGATCTCGCTCGCGCTGCTGGCCGGCTACGCCTGGCATGCGGGGCGCACGCCCCACCCGCTGCTGCGGCTGTCGCTGCTGGGCACGCGCACCTTCCGCGTCTCGGTGCTGGGCGGCTTCGTGACGCGGCTGGGCATCGGCAGCATGCCGCTGCTGCTGCCGCTGCTGTACCAGCTCGGGCTGGGCCTGCCGGCCTGGCAGTCGGGGCTGCTGATGATGCCGGGCGCGCTGGCGGCGATGGCGATGAAGGTGATCTCGACCGTCACGCTGCGGCGCTACGGCTACCGGCGCGTGCTCGTCGTCAACACGCTGCTCGTCGCCGCCACCATCGCCACCTATTCGCAGGTCGGCCCGGCGACGCCGCTGGGCGCCATCGTCGCCCTGGGCGCCGCGATGGGCCTGTTCAACTCGCTGCAGTTCTCGAGCATGAACTCGATGGCCTACGCCGACATCACGCCGCGCGACACGGCGATGGCGAGCACGCTGGCGAGCACGATGCAGCAGATGTCGATGAGCTTCGGCCTCGCCACCGGCTCGCTCGCGACGGCGTATTTCCTCGGCGGGCTGCCGCAATCGGACCTGACGGCCGTGCGCCAGGCGCTGCACCACGCCTTCCTCGCGCTGGCCGCGCTGACGGCCGTCTCGTCGGCCTCGTTCTGGTCCCTGCGCGCCGACGATGGCGAAAGCGTGAGCAAGGGGGTCGGGGCGGCGGCGGCCTGAGCAGGGCGTGCGCGTTGCGCGCGGCGGACTCGACCCCGGCTCGCCGCGCGGCGGCCGGCGCTCAGGGGCGCCAGGCCAGTTCGAGTTCGAACCAGAAGCGGCTGCCGACGCCCGCTCGGCTGTCGACGCCGATGCGCCCGCCCATGCGCTCGACGAGTTGCCTGGACAGCGCCAAGCCCAGGCCGCTGCCGCCATGTTCGCGCGCCACCGTCGGATCGGCCTGCTCGAACTCCTGGAACAGGCGCCCGATGGCCGCGGCCGGGATGCCGACGCCGCTGTCGCGCACTTCGACGTGCAGGCCCGCGCGGGCCGGGTCGGCCGACGGCAGGCGGCGCACGGCGACATGGATCGCGCCGCGTTCGGTGAACTTGACGGCATTCGAGAGCAGGTTCGACACCACCTGGCGCAGCCGCAGCTCGTCGAATTCGAGCCGGGCGGGCAGCGCGGGATCGAGCGTCCATTCCAGTGCCAGGTGCTTCAGCGCAGCGATGTCGACGAAGGGCTCCAGCGTCGCGCGCAGCCAGGGCTCGAATGCCGCCATGCGCGGGTCGAGCGTGAACTGGCCGCGCTCGAGCTTGGCCAGGTCCAGGATGTCGTTGACCAGCAGCGTCAGCGTCTGCGCCGAACGCTGCATGAGCCTGGCGTAGCGGCGCTGCGGCTCGTCCAGCTCCGACATCATCAGCAGCGAGGCCATGCCGATCACGCTGCCGATGGGGTTGCGCAGTTCATGCACCACATGGGCCACGAAGGGCGGCACCCGGTTCGCGGGCAGCGCGGCGGGCGGCGCCCCGGACTCCTGGGCGTCGATCGCCTGCTCGACGGCCTGGAGCCGGCGCAGGTCGAGCGCCGAGTAGCCCGCCGCGCCGCCGCCCCCGGCCTGCAGTTGCGCGACGAGGTAGCGCGCGCGCGTGGACAGGCGGATCACCGGCAGGCAGGCGCGGCGCGCCTCGATCGCGGCCGCCACCGCGCCCTGGCTGTCGCCGAGGGCCGCGCGCGCTTCCCGCAGCAGGTCGTACACGCGCATCTCGTGCAACGGCTCGCTCGCGTGCGGCAGCAGGCGTTCGAGCTCGGATTCGGCCAGCTCGCGCGCCTGCTCGTACTGGCGGCGCGCGCACAGCAGGCGCAGCCGCGCCTGGTTGTAGGCCCGCGCCCAGGTCCAGTCGACCTCGTACTCGTGTGCCTGCAGCGGCGCGCCGAGCAGGGCCTCGGCCTCCTCGAGCCGGCCCACGCCGATGCAGGCCAGCGCGGTCTTCGGCACCGCGCGGCGCGCTTCGTTCGCGCTGCAGGCGCGCGCGGCGTCGAGGGCGTAGGCGGCATAGGCTTCTTCGGCGCGGCCCAGCAGGTCGAACGCCTCGATGCGCACGCTCAGGCAGCGCATCCACGCCGGCGTCGACGCGCCCGCGGCCAGCATCTCGCGCGCCTCGTCGGCGAGCGGCAACGCGGCCTCGGGGTCGAGCGCGATCGCGAGCAGGGTCCCGGCGAGGTTGATCCGGACCGCCGCCCTCGCGTACCGGTAGCCCGACTCATCGGCGTGGCGCAGGGCCTCGTAACCGTGCTCGAGCGCGTCGTCGAAGCGCCCGCACCAGCGGCAGGCGTAGCCGAGCATGTACAGCAGCGCGGCGCGCTCCAGCGGCGCGAGCTCGCCGGCGTGGTTGCGGTGCAAGCGCGTCAGCAGGCCGATCGCCTCGATATAGCGCTTGCGCTGGAACAGCCCGTTCGCGCGCACGACCTGGAGCATCCGGCCCGCACCCGCCAGGCCGAGTTCGCTGCAGCGTTGCTCGGCCGCGGCGAGCAGCGCCTCGGCCGCGGCCGGCGGCAGCGCGACGACGCGGTGCTGCAGGGCGTAGAACTGGGCCGCCGCCTCGATCTGCGCGTCGCCGGTCGCGCGCGCGCGCTCGAGCGCCATCTGGCCCAGCCGCGTCATCGGCGACCCGGGGTCCGCCTGGCCGCTGAACATTTGCTGGCGCGCGGCTTCAAGCAGCTCAGCCGCCGTACGCCTGTCCGATGGGTCGCTCATCACGGGCCAGAAATCGCCACAACAAATTGCGGCACGTTGTCAACTATACCGATGGCGTCAGTGTAGGCTAAGGTCGTTGCGGCCGGCGTCTTTGGGCGGATTGCGACGCCATGCGGCGCCCAGGCCTGCCGGGAACGTCCCAAACATCGCGTCCCCCATCGGCCCCTGCAGGAGAATGCCCGGCGGGAAGTCCGCCGGGCTCGCGCCGAGCGGGAACCTGCCTGCATCAGGCGCATCGCGCGACGCCGAGGCGATGCTCCCGCGCTGCGAGGCGACGGCAGGACCTTCAGACTCCCGGCCTTGATGGCCTTGATGGGGCCGCGCCCGCGCTGGCGCTACCGTCGACGGCGAACGGCCGGCTCGACATCCTGAGCCTGGATGCGACAGTCTTTGCTCATGCCCATGGTTTGCGGGTCCGGCTGCCGCCGGGCTGCGAAGCGGCCAAGAACAGCCGCAAGACCTAACCGGTGCTTTGATCGTCCCATGGCGGTATCGCAGCCTTGAATGTCGCGCTCAACGATCCCTTGCTGGCGTCGGAGACGCCGCGTCGAAAGCCCGTCATCGGAGCCTGGCAACGGTGTCTACCTGGGCCACACCGTGCATCGGTTCCGGGTTTCATCGCGCATCCATATCGGCATGGGCACGCGGGAATCGGGCCGCGCGGCGCGCGATCGTCCGTTGGTCGCCGCCGCCCGTACGCTGGCCCGAAGCCCTGATTTTCCCGTACGGCACCGGCGCCGTAGACATCGATGCCCAGCCGCCCGGATCGTCGGCGCGTTCGAATGCCCTTCACCCGCCTTCGTCGAGATCCGCACCCGCGGCACGCAAGCGCCGCTGCAATTCGGCCACGCCGAAGTGCCGCTCGGCCCGCAGCGCCGCCGCCGTCCCGGCCGCCTGCCCCATCACGAAGCAGGCGCCGCTGACCCGTGCCGCGCTCTGGCCCAGATGCTCCATCGACGCGCAGCGCCCGGCGACGAGCAGGTTCGACACGCCCAGCGGCACCAGCATGCGCCAGGGCAGCTGGTTGTAGGCGTTGTCGGCGTCGCGCGGAAAGCCCCATTCGATGCGCCCGGGAAGGTGGATCTCGAGTGGCCAGGCATTGAGCCCGATCGCGTCGGCGAAGCGCGCGCCGGCGAGCACGTCCTCGCCGCTGAGCCGGTACTCGCCGACGACGCGACGCGATTCGCGCACGCCGACCTGGGCCGCGATGCCGGCGATCTCGGCGCGCTCGAAGCCCGGCACCTCGGCGCGCAGGAAACGCATGTACTCGACGATCTGGCGCCGGCCTTCGACCTCGGCGGCGCTGAATTCGACCGCGTCGGTGGCGTCGGCGGCGCGCCCTTGGGCATTGCGGATCTGCGTCACGTTGGCGCGCCAGACCGATGGGTTGCGCTGCGGGCGCAGGATGGCGCCGCGGCGCGGGAAAGCGTAGCGATCGGCGGCGCTGTCCATGAGCTCGGCGATGGCCTTGAACTCGCCCACCGCGGCCTGCGCACGCGCCGCGTCGACGCCGGCGATGCAGAACATCGTGCTCGGGTAGAGCGCATCGCCGGCGCCGTCGCCGAGCTCGTACGGCACAGCGGCGAAATGCGCGAGGTCGCCGTCGCCCGAGGCGTCGATGAACTCGCGCGCGCGGATCGCGCGCCGGCCCGAGCGCGTCTCGACCAGCAGCGCGGCGATGCGCCGGTCCCGGCCCTCGCCCTCGCCAGCGCCAGCGCCCGCGTCAGCGCCCTCGCCCAGCGCGACGCCGACCGCCAGCGCATGGAACAGCAGCTCGACACCGGCGTCGAGGAGCCAGGCGTCGGCCGCGCATTGATAGGCCGCGATGTCGTAGCTGCGCACGCGGATGCGGCCCTGCAGACCGTCCTGCGGTTCGTTGAGCCCGCCCAGGCGCTCGATGCGGGCCAGCAGATCGTCGACGACGCCGCGCACGAGCGGCTCGATGCGGCCGCGCCGGCGGCCGTAGAGGCCGGCGAAGTTGGTCACGCCGCCGGCCGTGCCCATGCCGCCGAGGAAGCCGTAGCGCTCGACGAGCAGCGTGCGCGCGCCCTGGCGCGCCGCGCTCACCGCCGCCGCGAGACCGGCCGGGCCGCCGCCGAGCACGACCACGTCCCAGTCGCCGTGCACCGGGGTGCGGCGCACCGGCTCGTCGAGCCAGCCGGCTCCGCTCATGCGGCCTGGATATGCTGGGCCCGGATGATCGCGCCCAGCACGCGCGTCTCCTGCGCGATGCGCAGCCGCAGCGCCTCGGGCGAGCTGCCCTGGAGCTGCCAGCCGGCGTTGAACAGGCGCTGGCGCGACGCCGGCGCGCGCAGCAGCGTCGGCAGATCGTGCGCCAGGCGCGTCTGCGCCGCCGCCGACAGCCGCGCCGGGCCGACGAGCGCGACCCAGACCTCGAGCTCGTCGAGCCGCGGCCCGAATTCCGACAGCGGCGGCACCGCGGGCGCGAGCGCGCTGCGTCCGCCGGTGAGGCCGATCGCCGTCAGCTTGCCGGCGCGCACCTGCGGCAGCGCGACGCCGGGCGGCATCAGCGCGGCCTGGATCTGGCCCGCGATCAGCGCCGTGACGACGGCCGGGTTGCCGTTGTAGGGGATGTGGACGGCGTGGAAGCCGGCGCGCGCGGCCAGCAGCTCCATGCCGAGATGGCCGACCGAGCCGATGCCGACCGAGCCGTAGTTCCATTGCGACTTCGCATGGCGCGCGGCGTCGAAGAACGCGGCACCGGTCGGCGCCCCGGCCGGCGCCACGAGCAGCAGCGGCGCCGTCGCCAGCAGCGAGAGCGGCGCGAAGTCATGCGCCGGGTCGAACGGCAGGTGCGGATTGAGCATCCGCGCCACCGTCAGGTTGCCGTTGATGACGACGCCGAGCTGGTGGTCGTCGCGCGCCTTGGCGACGAGGTCGGCGGCGATGTTGCCCGAGGCGCCGGGCCGGTTGTCGACGACGACCGGCTGGCCGTAGGCCGCGGCGAGCGCGTCGGCGAGCACGCGCGCCGCCATGTCGGGCGTCGAGCCGCCGGGAAAGCCGACGAGGAGGTGGATGGGCCGCGTCGGCCAGGCGGCGGGCGCGGGCTCGGCGCGCGCCAGGCCGGGCAGCGCC
>JAGWVB010000009.1 GCA_018971105.1 Burkholderiales bacterium | reverse complement strand
GACGAAGCAGTTCGAGACCGTGGCGACGATGGACGCCGCCGCGCTGCCGGGCTGGCTCGAGGCCGACGCCAACCGCCTGCGCGGCGAGTTCGTGCTCGTGCTGCACGCGCCGGCCGCCGCGCCGATCGACGATGAAGTCCCTGCCGCGACGCTGCACATGCTGCGCGTGCTGCTGCGCGAGCTGCCGCTGAAGCAGGCGGTGGCGCTGGCGGCCGAGATCAGCGGCGCACCGCGCAACGCGCTCTACCAGCGCGCGCTGCAGGAGCGCGGCGGTGGCTGACGCGGCGCCTCGCGTGCGCCCGGGGATGCGCCGCGGCCATGGCTGAGACCGCGGTCACACGCCTGCGCCGACGCCTGGCGCGGCTGTCGCCGACGGCGCGCGGCCTGCTCTGGTCGACCGTCAGCGGCCTGCTGTTCTGCACCCTGAATGCGCTGATGCGCGGCCTGGCGCAGGAGCTCGACCCGCTGCAGGCGCAGTTCCTGCGCTACGGCTTCGGCTTCCTCGTCATGCTGCCGTTCGTGCTGCGCAGCGGCGCGGCGACGTACTGGCCGCGCAGCGTCGGCGCCCAGTTCACGCGCGGCGCCGTGCACACGGCGGGGCTGCTGCTGTGGTTCGCGGCGCTGCCGCATATCGCGCTCGCCGACACGACGGCGATAGGCTTCACGACGCCGCTGTTCATCATGATCGGCGCCCACCTCTTCCTGCACGAGGCGATGCGCTGGGAGCGCTGGGTCGCCACCGCCGTCGGCTTCGCCGGCGTGATGCTCGTCGTCGGGCCCAAGGTCTCGGGCGCCGGCGGCCATTACCAGATCGTGATGCTGGGCTCGGCGCCGCTGTTCGCGCTCTCGTACCTGCTCACGAAACGGCTCACGCAGACCGAGAACGCCGGCGTCATCGTCGTCTGGCAGGCGATCTCGATCACGCTCTTCAGCCTGCCGCTGGCCGTCACCGTCTGGCGCTGGCCCGACGCCTGGCAATGGCTGGGCTTCGCCGCCTGCGGCGCCCTGGGCAGCGGCGGGCACTACTGCCTGACGCGCTCGTTCCGCAGCGCCGACATCTCGGCCACGCAGTCGGTGAAGTTCCTCGACCTGCTCTGGTCCTCGCTGCTGTCGTGGGCGATGTTCACCGAGCTGCCGACGCAATCGACGCTGATCGGCGGCGCCGTGATCAGCGGCTCGACGCTGTGGGTGGCGCGGCGCGAGCGCGCCGCCCGGACGACGTGACACGCCGATGACGGCCGCCTCCTACAATCCCAAGCTTCCCAGGCGCAGCGAGCATTCCGATGATCCAACGCGAACCCACGATCGAACGCCTGGCCATCGCGCAGGCGCTGATGATCGAACCCTTCGGCCTCTCCGAAGCCTCGATCGCGCAGGCGCTGGCGACGATACGCGAGCATCGCGTCGACGACGCCGACCTCTATTTCCAGACCACGCGCCATGAGGGCTGGAGCCTGGAGGAGGGCATCGTCAAGAGCGGCAGCTTCAGCATCGACCAGGGCGTGGGCGTGCGCGCCGTCGCCGGCGAGAAGACCGCCTTCGCCTATTCCGACGACCTCAGCGTCGAATCGCTGCTCGACGCCGCGCGCACCGTGCGCACGATCGCCGCCGCGGGCCAGAACCGCCGCGTGCGCGTGCCCGGCAAGCCGCGCATCGCGCCCAGCCGCGTGCTGTACGCGCCCACCGACCCGATCGCGACGCTGGACAGCGCGCAGAAGGTGGCGCTGCTCGAGAAGGTCGAGAAGCTGGCGCGGGCCAAGGATCCGCGCATCGTCCAGGTCATGGCCAGCCTGGGCGCCGAATACGACGTCGTGCTCGTCGCGCGCGCCGACGGCACGCGCGCCGCCGACGTGCGGCCGCTGGTGCGCCTGAACGTCACCGTGATCGCCGAGCAGAGCGTCGCCGGCGAGCTGCGGCGCGAGCTCGGCAGCGGCGGCGGCGGCGGCCGCTTCGGCCTCGGCTATTTCCAGGACGCGGTGATCGAGGGCTATGTCGACCACGCCGTCAACGCGGCGCTGACGAACCTCGAGAGCCGGCCCGCACCGGCGGGCGAGATGACGGTCGTGCTCGGCCCCGGCTGGCCCGGCGTGCTGCTGCACGAGGCCGTCGGCCATGGCCTGGAAGGCGACTTCAACCGCAAGGGCAGTTCGACGTTCAGCGGCCGCATCGGCCAGCGCGTCGCCGCCAAGGGCGTGACCGTGCTCGACGACGGCACGATCGCCGACCGCCGCGGCTCGCTCAACATCGACGACGAGGGCCATGCGACGCAGCGCAACGTGCTGATCGAGGACGGCATCCTGCGCGGCTACATGCAGGACAGCCTGAACGCGCGCCTGATGGGCGTGCCGCCGACCGGCAACGGCCGCCGCGAGAGCTATGCCAACCTGCCGATGCCGCGCATGACCAACACCTACATGCTGGCCGGCACGCGCACGCGCGAGGAGATCGTCGCCAGCATCAAGCGCGGCCTGTACGCGACGAATTTCGGCGGCGGCCAGGTCGACATCACGAGCGGCAAGTTCGTGTTCTCGGCCAGCGAGGCCTTCTGGGTCGAGGACGGCAAGATCCTCTATCCGGTCAAGGGCGCGACCATCGTCGGCAACGGCCCCGAGGCGATGACCCGGGTCAGCATGATAGGCAACGACCTCCAGCTCGACACCGGCGTCGGCGTCTGCGGCAAGGAGGGCCAGAGCGTGCCGGTGGGCGTCGGCCAGCCGACGCTGCGCATCGAGAAGCTGACCGTCGGAGGGACCGCTTGACCGACGCGGCGGCCGACGCGGTCGGCATCGCCGACATCGAGGCGGCGGCGCAACGCATCGCCGGCCAGGTGCTCGACACGCCCTGCGTCGAGAGCCGCACGCTGTCGGAGATCGTCGGCGCCCAGGTCTTCCTGAAGTTCGAGAACCTGCAGTTCACGGCTTCGTTCAAGGAGCGCGGCGCGCTCAACAAGCTGGCCGCGATGGTCGCCGCGGGCGCGCCCGTCGAGGGCGTCATCGCCGCGTCGGCCGGCAACCATGCCCAGGGCGTCGCGCACCATGCGCAGCGCCTGGGGCTGCGCGCGGTGATCGTGATGCCCGTGACGACGCCGATGGTCAAGGTCGAGCGCACGCGCGGCTTCGCGGCCGAGGTCGTGCTGCACGGCGAGACCTTCGACGAGGCGCGCGACGAGGCGCTGCGGCTGGCCGCGGCGCAGGGCCTGACCTTCGTCCACCCCTTCGACGATCCGCTCGTCATCGCCGGCCAGGGCACGATAGGCCTCGAGATGCTGCGTGCGCAGCCGGGCATCGACACGCTCGTGATCGCCGTCGGCGGCGGCGGCCTGATCTCGGGCATCGCGACCGCGGCGCGCGCGCTGCGGCCCGGCATCCGCATCGTCGGCGTGCAGACGGCGCGCTTCCCGGCCATGGTCAACGCCGTCAAGGGCACGGCGCATCCGCAGGGCACGGGGACCATCGCCGAGGGCATCGCCGTCGGCCAGCCGGGGCGCATCACGCGCGCGATCGTCGGCCGCCTCGTCGACGACCTCGTCCTCGTCGACGAGGGCGACATCGAGCAGGCGGTGCTGATGCTGCTCGAGATCGAGAAGACGCTGGTCGAGGGCGCCGGCGCCGCCGGGCTCGCGGCGATGCTCAAGGAGCCGGCGCGCTATGCCGGACGCAAGGTCGGCCTCGTGCTGTGCGGCGGCAACATCGACCCGATGCTGCTGTCGGCGCTGATCGAGCGCGGCATGGCGCGCGCCGGGCGGCTGGCGCGCATCCGCGTCGGCGCGCGCGACACGCCGGGCGTGCTGGCGCGCATCACGACCATCGTCGCCGAGGCCGGCGCGAACATCGACGAAGTGCACCACCAGCGCGCCTTCAGCACGCTGGCGGCGCAGAACGTCGAGGTCGAGCTCGTGCTGCAGACGCGCAATCCGGCCCATGTCGCGGCCGTCGTCGCGGCGCTGCAGGGCGCCGGATTCGCCGCCGAGTCGTACTGAGCGCCCCCAGACCTGGCGCTACGCGTCAGGCCCCACGGGACCCCAAACGGCCCCTGCGTGGCCCTTGGGGTCCAGGAAACCTGGGAGCGGCCCGGCGTTTCCTCGAGACCGCCCGCTGCGCGGCTGGATGCCGCGTGAATCATGCAATCCTTTGCAAAATGCGGGACGGCCCGTTTCCTGCTACTTCAGTATTACCTGCGACAGTCGATAGCCACGAGTCGGATGCGTCGGCCCCGGGCCCGACGGCATCGCTGTCCGTTTCGCATCGAACACTGCCGCATGGGTTTCCCTTCCCGCCTTCTCGCCCGCCTGAGCGTCGGTCGCAAGCTGCTGCTGATCTTCCTGCTTGACATGAGCGCGGTCGCCTACATCAGCGGCATCCTCGTGCACGAGAAGTTCATCGCGATCGATTTCGCGCGCAAGGAACTCGCCGGCAGCGCCTACCTGCGCGAGCTCGAGCCGACGCTGCTGGCGCTCGCCTCGGGGCGCGCGACCCCGGCACCGGCATCGATCACGGCGCTGGACCACCGGCTCGGCCAGGGGCTCGACAGCGCCCGGGCGAGCCTCGATTTCGCCGCCGCGCTGCGGGCGCAGCAGGCGCAGCCGGCCGACCCCGCCGCTTCGATGCAGGCGCTGGACCGCGGTCGCGCGCTGCTCACGCGCGTCGGCAACCAGTCCAACCTGATCCTCGACCCCGACCTCGACAGCTACTACACGATGTCGATCGTCGTGCTGCGCATCCCCGAGATCCTGCAGGCGGCCGCCGACATGGCCGCAGCGGTCGGGCGCGGCGACGCCGGCGCCGACCGCCACGGCCACGACGCCAGGGCGCGCTTCCTGCTGCTCGAAGGGCGGCTCGAAACCGGCCGCGCCGGCATGGATTCGGACTACGGCGAAGCCATCGCCGCGAGCGATCCCGCGCTGGCGCTTGCGCTGGACCCGACGCGGCGCGCGATGGACGCGGCGCTGGACCGTTTCAGGCTCGCCGCCCGGCACACGCTGGACCGCACCGGCCCGGCCGAGCTGCAGGCGGTCACGGCGGCGCGCGACGCGCTCGCCGACAGCGTCGGGCAGGCCTGGACGGCGGCGTCGCTGCAACTCGACCGCCTGCTCGAGGCGCGCGTGCAGGCCTTCTTCAACCGCATGTGGCTGCACCTGGGCACCGCCTGCGCGCTGCTCACGCTCATCCTCTCGGCCGTCTTCTTCGTCGCGCGCCAGATCGCGCTGCCGCTGCAGCGGCTGGCCGAGATCACCGAGCGGGTGCGCCTGAGCGGCGACCACAGCCTGCGCGCGCATTGGGACAGCCGCGACGAGATCGGCCGCCTCGTCGCCGGCTTCAACGACATGCTCGCCCAGCTCGACCGCGAGCGCGCCGCGCAGCAGGAGCTGGCGGCGCGGGCGCGCGCGGCGCAGGCGCAGACCCAGCTCGTCGAGGCGATCCCGATCCCGCTCATGGTCACCGCGATCCCGGGCCACCAGGTGCTGCACGCGAACCAGCCGGCACAGCGCTGGCTGGCCGGGTCGACCGCGGATCCCTGGGGGCGCGGGCTCGAGGCGGCGGTGCGCTCGCGCTTCTTCCAGCATCTGGCCGACCGCGACGCGGTCGACGAATTCGAGGTCCGCTGGCGCATCGGCGACGAACCCTCGTGGGCCGTGATCTCGGCGCGCCAGCTCGAATTCCAGGGCCAGGCGGCGGTGCTGACGGCGTTCACGCCGATCAACCACCTGAAGCTGATGGAGCGCCGGCTCGAGCTCTGGGCCAAGGTCTTCGAGGCCTCGGGCGAGGGCATCCTCATCGTCGACGCCGACCACCATGTGCTGACCGCCAACCGCGCCTTCTGCCGCAGCACCGGCTACGAGCTCGGCGAGCTGATCGGCGAGCGCGTGCTGGCCGACGCCGATGCGCATGGCGCGAGCGGCCTGCTCTCGGTCTTCGCGCCGGCGCTGCAGCAGGGCAACAACTGGCAGGGCGAGATCACGCTGCAGCGCCGCGACGGCGGCTCGTATCCGGCCTGGCTCATGCTGAGCGTCGTGCGCGAAGGGCAGCAGGCCGAGATCTCGCACGCGATCGCGACGACGATCGACATCAGCGACCGCAAGCGCAACGAGGAACGCATCCGCTTCCTCGCCCAGCACGACGTGCTCACCGAGCTGCCGAACCGGTCGCTGTGCACCGAGCGGCTGCGGCTGGCGCTGCAGCGGGCGCCGCGGCGCCAGCAGAAGGTGGCGGCGCTGTTCATCGACCTCGACCGCTTCAAGAACATCAACGACACGCTCGGCCACCATGTCGGCGACGGGCTGCTGCGCTCGGTGGCGCGGCGGCTCTCGGAATCGGTGCGCGCCGGCGACACCGTGTGCCGCCTCGGCGGCGACGAGTTCGTCATCGTGCTCGACGGGGTCGAGGACGGCGAGGAGGTGATGGCCATCGTCGACGACCGGCTCGTGCCGCGCATCCGCGCCATGCACGAGGTCGCGGGCGCGGCGCTGCACGTCACCTGCTCGATCGGCATCGCGCTCTTTCCCGACGACGCGCAAGACCTCGACACGCTGATGAGCCATGCCGACGCCGCGATGTACCAGGCCAAGGCGCAGGGACGCGACAACGCGCGCTTCTATTCGCCCGAGCTCAACGAGCGCGCGCAGCGCCGGCTCAAGGTCGAATCGAACCTGCGCCATTGCCTCGAGCGCGAGGAACTGAGCCTGCAGTACCAGCCGCGCGTCGACGCCGCCAGCGGCCGGCTGCTCGGGGTCGAGGCGCTGCTGCGCTGGCGCAGCGCCGAGCTGGGAGCGGTCGCGCCCGCGCATTTCATCCCCATCGCCGAGGAGACGCGGCTGATCGTGCCGATTGGCGCCTGGGTCATCGACGAGGCCTGCCGCCAGTTCGCGCAATGGCGCGCCGACGGCATCGAGGTACCCCAGGTGTCGATCAACGTCTCGGCGCTGCAGCTGCGCGACGACGGCCTGGTGCAGACCGTGCGCGCGGCGCTCGAACGCCATGCGCTGCCGCCCGGAACGGTCGAGCTCGAACTCACCGAATCGACCCTGATGGACCGCGCCGAACAGACGCTGGCGCGGCTGGGCGCGATCAAGACGCTGGGGGTCGAGCTCGCGATCGACGATTTCGGCACCGGCTTCTCGAGCCTGGCCTACCTGAACCGCTTCCCGATCGACCGCCTCAAGATCGACCGCTCCTTCGTGCGGTCGATGTTCGAGAACCCGACCGATCTCGCGATCACGCGCGCCATCATCGGCCTGGGCCACACGCTGGGGCTGAAGGTGGTGGCCGAGGGCGTCGAATCCGAGCGCGAGGCGCAGACGCTGCGCGCCGCCGGCTGCGACGAGCTGCAGGGCTATCTCTACGCGCGCCCGCTCACGCCGGCCGCGCTCGTCGACTGGATCGGCCGCGCCGCGCCGCGCCGCGCGGTCGTCGCGGCATGCTAGAGTTCGACCCCATGCAAGGCGCCTCGTACTTTTTCGGCAGCTTCTGGTTCTCGCACCGCCCGGCGGTCGGAGAGGCAGGCGCGTAGACCGAAACAGCGCTCATGCAAACCGAAACCGCCGGCCGCCCCGGCGGTTTTTTGCTTTTCAGGCAGCCGATCAGAACCCATCGAAAGGACCCGCGATGAACTCCAAGCCCGCCAGCGCCGAGGGCTGGTATGCCCTGAGCGAGAAGACGAGCCAGACCGACGACCAGCGCATCCGCGACGTCACGCCGCTGCCGCCGCCCGAGCACCTGATCCGCTTCTTCCCCATCGCCGGCACGCCGATCGAGACCCTGATCGCCGACACGCGGCGCCGCATCCGCGAGATCATGGCCGGCAGCGACGACCGCCTGCTCGTCGTCGTCGGACCCTGCTCGATCCACGACCCGGCGGCGGCGCTCGAATACGCGCGCCGGCTCAAGACGGTGCGCGAGCGCCACCAGGGCGAGCTCGAGATCGTGATGCGCGTGTATTTCGAGAAGCCGCGCACGACGGTGGGCTGGAAGGGGCTGATCAACGACCCCTACCTCGACGAGAGCTACCGCATCCACGAGGGGCTGCGCATCGCGCGCCAGCTGCTCGTCGACATCAACCGCCTCGGCGTGCCCGCCGGCAGCGAGTTCCTCGACGTCATCAGCCCGCAGTACATCGGCGACATGATCGCCTGGGGCGCGATCGGCGCGCGCACGACCGAGAGCCAGGTGCACCGCGAGCTGGCCTCCGGCCTGTCGGCGCCGGTCGGCTTCAAGAACGGCACCGACGGCAACATCAAGATCGCCATCGACGCCATCCAGGCCGCGGCGCGGCCGCACCATTTCCTCTCGGTGCACAAGAACGGCCAGGTCGCGATCGTCGAGACGCGCGGCAACAAGGACTGCCATGTGATCCTGCGCGGCGGCAAGGCGCCGAACTACGACGCCGCCAGCGTCGCCGCCGCCTGCCGCGAGGTCGAGGCCGCCAAGCTGCCCTGCCGGCTGATGATCGACGCCAGCCACGCCAACAGCTCCAAGCAGCACCAGCGCCAGATCGAGGTCATGAACGATGTCGGCGCGCAGGTCGCCGGCGGCAGCCGCTGCATCTTCGGCGTCATGGTCGAGAGCCATCTGCACGACGGGGCGCAGAAGTTCACGCCCGGCAAGGACGATCCGGCCCAGCTCCGCTACGGCCAGAGCATCACCGACGCCTGCATCGCCTGGGACGACACGGTGGGCCTGCTCGACCGGCTGGCGCTGGACGTGCGCAAGCGCCGCGCGCGCTGAGGCCGCGGCGCTCATCCGAGGCCACGCCGCGGCCGCCCGCCCGCCACCCTAGAACGAACGGCCCAGCGTCAGGTAGCCGTGGATGCCGCGCGGGGCGTCGAGGCCCTGCGCCAGGCCCAGGCGCAGCAGCAGCGGCAGCGCGTAGGCGATCTTGATTTCGCCCAGCAGCTCGAAGCCGACGCCGCGATGCCAGCCCGCGGGTCCATGGCCCTGGTTCCAGGCGCCGCCGACGTCGACGAAGGCGGTGGCCGAGAGGCGGGCTATGCCGAGCGCCGGCACCATCGCATGGCGGTCGATGTCGGACAGCCGCATGCGCCATTCGACGCTCGCCACCGCCGCGTTCGCGCCGCGCAGCGCCGCGTCGTGGCCGTCGTAGCCGCGCAGCGCGAGCGTGCGGCTGTCGAGCAGCGGGCCGAGCTGCAGCAGCGGGTCGTTCGCGCCGCCGAGCTGGAACGGCGCCGTGCGGCCGCTGGCGCGCACCTCGGTCGCGCGCAGCGCGAGCACGCTGCGGCCCAGCGGCAGGTAGCCGCGCAGGTCGGCGCGCGTGACGGCGCCGTCGTAGCGCGCCGGGTCGGCGCCGGCGAAGGGGCGGTAGGTCTCGTACTGCAGGCTCGCCGTGAGGCCGCGGTTCGGGCCTTCCGAATACCAGTTGCCGATGCTGCTGTCGACTTGCGCCAGCAGCGCGAGCAGGCGCTGGTCCTGCAGCCGCGTCACCGTGCCGGCCGTGCGGTCGGTGCGCAGCGTGCGGTCGAGCGCGGCGCCGGCGCCGAGGTGGATGCGGCGCTCGAGGCGGTCCAGCGGCAGCACGACGATGCCCTGGGCCTGGGTGCGCTGGTCGTAGACGACGGGCCGGTCGCCGGCGACCTCGAGCGTCGACAGCGTGCGGCTCACGGCCAGTCCCGCGGTCTGCCAGAACAGGTATTCGGCGCTGCCCAGCCACTGCCGCGTCTGCGTCTCCCATTGCGCCGTCGCCGCGTACTGGTGCCAGGCCAGCGCGTCGCTGCCGTAGGTCGTCGCGCCCCAGGCGCGCAGTCCGCGGTCCAGCGTCACGGCCGGCATCCAGGCGCGCGGATAGACGCTGCGCCAGGCCGCGTAGGGGCGTGCCGGCCCGAGCACGGCGACGGTGGCAGGCGCCGCCGCGACGGCCGCCGGCGCACCGGCATCGGCGGGCAGGGTCTGCAGCGGCCGCGGCGCGGCCAGGCGGTGCAGCTCATAGCCGCCGGCAGCGACGACGACGGTGGCCAGGCTGCCGTCGGAGCCGCTGCCGCCCTGGGCGACGACCGCGGTATCGCTGCGCGTCAGGCGCTCGATCGAGGCGCCGGCCAGACGCCAGACCTCGAGCCGGTTGTCGACGGCGGCAATGAACTCGAGGCCGTCGCGCCCGCGGCGCAGCGACAGCAGCGGCGCCGCGCGCTGCACGAGGGTGCGCGGCGCCGCGCCCGGGTGGTCGAGGTCGATCTCGATCAGGCGCCAGTCGGCGTCGTGGTGGCTGATGAGGGCGACGCGGCGGCCCGCTCCGGCGGCGGCGAGATCGATCAGGTCGGTGCCCGGCGGCGGCTGGTACAGCGGCGTCACGGCGCCGCCCGCCTCGAGCCGCACGAGCCGGGTCGCGCCGGCGTCGAGCTGCAGCGCCAGCACTTCGGAGCCGAGCGTGATCGCGCGCCGCAGGTGGGCGCAGTGGCTGAGCTGGACGAGGCGGTCGCCCTCGAGGCGGTAGACGTCGTAGGCGAGGTCGGTGATCCGGCACAGGTCGGGCTGGGTGACGAGGACGGCGCCGGTCGCGTTGACCGTCAGGCGTGCGGCGGGGTCGACGCGCGGGCCGTCGCGCCGGCTGCCGTCGGCGGCGATGCGCACGATGCGCCGTGCCTGCCAGCCATCGTCGACGACCGCGAGCAGGGCGCCGCCGGGCAGGGCGACGACCGAGGGGATGTCGAAGACCGGACCGAGCAGGCGTGCTCCCAGGGCCTCGGGCTGCGGCGCACCGGCACGCGCATCGACCTGCTGCGCGAGGTCGGCGAGGAACTCGGCCCACAGCGCATCCATCGTCTTGCCGGTGAGCGGCAGCGGGTTGCTGTAAAGGCGCGGCAGCAGGTTGCCGCTGTAGTTCGCGACCCAGGCCGGGATCTTGTCGGCGCCGTAGCGGCGCGCCAGGAAATCGTAGAAATAGGCGCCGTACAGATACTGCTTGGTCACCGGCAGCGCGCGGCCGTCGGCGTTGAGCTCGGCCAGGCCGATGAAGCCGTGGCGGCGATCGGCGCGCAGCCAGGCTTCGTACAGCGGGCCGCGCAGCCGGCCGCGGCCGGCCGCGGGGTCGCCTTCGCCGCTCACGGCCAGACCCTCGATCGCCCAGCCCGGTTGCAGCAGGTTGGGCACGAACCAGGGCCAGCGTCCGAACACGGCCTGGAGCCAGCGCGGCGCGCCGCGCACCTCGTCGAACTGGACCACATGGCTGTATTCGTGGCGCAGCAGCAGATCGAGCCAGGCGCTGTCGTCGAGCAGTTCACCGTCGTCGGGCGGCGCGAGGTAGACGCCGATCTCGTTGTACGGCAGCGCCGTCGCGTCGCCGTTGGCGAGGTCGGACTCGGTATGGACGACGATGTCGGTGCGCCCCGCGGGCCGCCATTGCAGGCGGCCCGTGACGCTGGGCCAGGCGCGCTCGGCGGCGGCGGCCACGGCCTCGGCCTGGGCGCGCTGCGCGCTGCGGTAATGGACGCGGAAATGCGCGCTGTCGGCACTCGACCAGGGCTGCCAGGGGTCGGCCATCACCTGCGCCGCGGCCGGCGCCGAGGCGCCGGCCAGCAGCAGGGCGGCGGCGCCTGCGGCGCGCCGCAGGCGGCTTGCGATCATCGACGTCTCCCCCGGGCTGGTCGAACGGGGCCGAGTGTGCCGCATGCGGCGGCGCGCGGTCGACGGCGGCCGCGCGCGCCGGCTATCGATCCTCGGCCGCCCGCGCCAGCCGCTCGCTGCGCCAATAGACATCGTCGCCGCTGCCGCCGCATTCGGGGGCGCGGTTGAGGACGCGGGCGAGCACGAACATCAGGTCCGAGAGCCGGTTCAGGTATTGCCGCGGCGCCTCGTGCACCGGCTCGATCGCCGCCAGCGCGACGACCGCGCGCTCGGCACGGCGCGCGACCGTGCGGCAGACATGGGCGACAGCCGTCGCCCGCGTCCCGGCCGGCAGGATGAACTCCTGCAGCCGCGGCAGCGTCGCGTTGTAGCGCTCGAGCGCCGCGTCGAGCTGCACCACCGCGGCCGCCTTCAGCAGCTCGTAGCCCGGGATCGAGAGCTCGCCGCCGAGGTTGAACAGCTCGTGCTGGATCGCCACCAGCAGTTCGCGCACATCGGCGGGCAGCGGCTCGGCGAGCAGCAGGCCGAGGTTCGAGTTGAGCTCGTCGACATCGCCCATCGCCGCCACGCGCAGGTGATGCTTGGGCACCCGGCTGCCGTCGCCCAGGCCGGTGCTGCCGTCGTCTCCGGTGCGGGTCGCGATCTGGGTCAGGCGATTGCTCATGGTGCGGCTGGCGGTGGTGGTGAAGGCACCATTGGACCACCGCCGGCGCCGCGCCCTGAACCGGCCGGCGCAATCCCGACCCGCGGGCGCGCCGGCGCCCGGGGTTCAGAAGCCGAGCCAGCGCTGCGGCGTGTCCCAGAACAGCCGGCGCCGCGCGGCCGGGTCGGGCAGCAGGCGCTCGATGATGCGCAGCAGCGGGCCGACATCGAGCCGCTGCGGCGCGCGCAGGAAGGGCCAGTCGCTGGCCCAGAGGCAGGCGTCCAGCGTGTAGGCCTCGAGCAGCGCGGCCAGGAAGGGGCCGATGTCGGCGTACGGCGGCGGCAAGGCCGAGTACTTCTGGAAGCCCGAGAGCTTGACCGCGACGCGGCCGGTGCGCGCGAGTTCGAGCAGCGCCCTGAAGCCCGGCTGTTCGACGCCGGCGCCGGGCGCCGGGCGCCCGCCATGGTCGATCAGCACGCGCACCTCGCTGCGTTCGATGAGGCCGCGCAGCTCGACGAGCTGGTCGCGCTCGACCTGCAGCGAGACCAGCATGCCCAGGTCGGCCAGGCTGCGCAGCAGCGGACCGCAGCCCTGGTAGTACTCGGTGCCGAGCAGCGTCGCGTTGAAGGCCAGGCCGATGACGCCGCCGGCGCGCAGCTCGATCAGCTCGTCGCGCGTGATCGTCGGCGGGACGACCGCGATGCCCTTGAAGCGCCCGGCGCCGCGCGCCAGCGCGTCGAGCAGGCAGCGGTTGTCGAGGCCGTAGCCCGAGTTCGGCCCCACCATCAGCGCATGGCGGATGCCGTAGGCATCCATCACCTGCAGGTACTGCTCCAGCGGCGCGACCTCCTGCCCCGCCGGGCGGTACGCCATGTCGGCCGGGTAGGGGAAGCGCGCGGGGTCGAGCACATGGCAATGGCTGTCGATCTTGGGCTCGTCGAACAGGCTCATGGCGCGCGCTCCGCTGCCCTTACTTCGTGCCCAGTGCCGGCAGGATGGCCGTGACGACCTGCTTGCCGCCCTGCACCTGGGTCATGAAGCTCTCGCGGTCGATGTCGCCGTGGGCGTCGATGCTGACGTCCATCAGCACGCCGGGCTGCTGCGCCACCGTCACCTTCAGCCCGTGCAGCGCCTGCGCGACGGCCTTGCGGTCGACCTTGCCGACCTTCTCGATCGCGGCCTTCATCAGGTACACGCCGGTGTAGCCCTTGATGCCGTTGTGATCGGGCGTGTACTTGAAGGCCTTCTCGAACTTGGAGCGGAAGACCTGCAGGCCCGGGATCGGCGCGTCGACGGTGAGCCCGACGTGGGCGATGGCGCCGTTGGCGGCGTCGCCGGCGAGCTCGATCACCTTCTGGCTCGTCAGCACGGTCTCGCCGACGATGGGCTTCGTGATGCCGAGCTTGTGCAGCTCGCGCAGCGCGCGCGCCGCCTCTTCCTCGTTCGTGTAGACGAAGACGACGTCGGCGTTGCTCTGCTTGACCTTGAGCGCGGCGGCCGAGAAGTCGAGCTGGCCCTGTTCGGTCGACACGTCCGCGATGACCGAGATGCCCAGCGGCGCGAGCGCCGAGAGCAGCGCCTGGCGCCCGCCCTTGCCGTAGTCGTTGTTGACGTAGATGAGCGCCAGCGTCTTCGCCTTCAGCGTCTGCGCGATGTAGCGCGCGACGCGCGGCATCGCCGAGTCCTGCGTGAAGCTGGTGCGGAAGATGTACGGGTTGCCCTGCTTGGTGATCTCCGAGGCCTCGCCGCCGGTGAAGTTGGGCACCCCGGCGCGCCGCGTCTCGTTCATGCTGACGAGGATGGAGCCGGAGAACACGGGGCCGAAGACGGCGAAGACGTCGTCGTCGACGGCCTTCTGCGCCAGCCCCTTGGCCACGCCCGGATTGCTCTGCGTGTCCGAGACGCTGAGCTGCAGCGGCCGGCCCAGGATGCCGCCCGCGGCGTTGATCTCCTTGACCGCGAGCTCGACCCCGTTGGCGAAGTTGGTGCCCGAGGTCACGCCCGCGCCCGAGAGCTCGACGAGGGCGGCGATCTTGATCGGCTCGGCGGCCTGGGCGCCGGCGTAGGCGGTGAGGCTGAACGCGGCGGCGAGCAGCAGGCGTCGGATGGGATTCATGGTTTGTCTCCGTTCTGGGGGGGGGGGTCGGGGGGATCACTTCGGCGCGAGCAGCGTGCGCACCTCGCCGAGGTCGGCCTGCAGCTTCAGCGCGAGATCGTCGAAGCCGAAGAAGCGCAGGTATTCGGGCACCTGCTGCACGAGCATCTCGAAGCCGGCCTCGGCGCGCAGCCCGCGGGCGCGGCAGGCGGCAAGCAGCGGCGTCGGCTCGCGGCTCATGATGATGTCGACGACGGCGGCGCCGGCATCGACGCGCCGCGGCTCGAAGGGCAGCGGGTCGCCCGGTTTCAGGCCCTGCGAGGTGCAGTTGACGACCAGGTCGTAGCCGGCCGGGTCGGCGCTGTCGGCGACGACGGCGGCCGCGCCGACGAGCGGCTGCAGCCGCGCCACCAGCGCCGCGGCGCGGTCGCGCGTGCGGTTGTAGACGGCGAGCCGCGCCGGTCCGCGCTGCGCCATCGCCGCCGCCACGGCATGGCCGCCGCCGCCGGCGCCGACGACCAGCACGCGCCGGCCCTCGACCGCGATGCCGAAGTGATCGAGCCCCTTGACGAAGCCGATGCCGTCGAACAGGCGGGCCTCGAGCCGGCCGTCGGCCAGGCGCCGCACGGCGTTGACGGCGCCCGCAACCTGGGCCACCGGGTCGGTCGGTTGCAGCTGTTCGGCCAGGGCGCCCTTGTGCGGGATCGTGGCCCAGAAGCCGCCGAGGTTCTCGGCCTTCATGCCCTGCTGCAGGAAGCCCGCCAGCGCTGCGGCCGGCAGCTTCAGCGGCACGACGACGGCGTCGATGCCATGGCGTTCGAACAGGTGGTTGTAGACCTCGGGCGCGCGCACCTGGGCGACCGGATCGCCGAGGATGTAGAACACGCGGGTCGTGCCGGTGATGCGGGTCATTGCGTTTCCATTCGCCGTCGGGACGCGAGAGATTAGTCCCTTGGATAGTCGAATGGGCAATCGCTGCGCGGCAATCGCGCAATTTGCGCGACTATCGGCTTCAACCCGGGTTATTGCTAGGTCGGCGCCAGAAGCGCCGCCGCCTCAGCCGTTGAGCTGGCAGGCCTGGGCGTGCAGGCGCGCCAGCAGCACCTCGCGCTTGCGCTCGAGATGCGAGCGCAGCAGCGCACCCAGCGCCGCACCGTCGCGCGCCGCCAGCGCGGCCATCATCTCCTCGTGCTCGACCAGCGCCTGGCGCCAGAGCACCGGGTCCTGCAGCGCGCGAAAGCGCAGATGCTGGACGCGGCCGCAGATCGATCGATGCGCTTCGGTCAGCAGCGGATTCGCCGCGGCGGCGTTGATGGCGGCGTGGATGCGCTCGTCGATGCGGCAATAGCCCGAGAGATCGCCGCGCGCGTGGCAGGCGCGCAGTTCGCGGTGCAGCGCCAGCAAGGCGTCGCGCGCCGCCTCGTCGATGCGCCCGGCCGCCAGCTCGCCGCCCTGCGATTCGAGCATCGCCAGCAGCTCGAAGCTGTGCCGGATGTCGTCGGCGCCGAGCTTGACCGCGACCGCGGCGCGGCTGGGCAGCAGTTCGAGCAGGCCCTCGGCGGCCAGCAGCGCCATCGCCTCGCGCAGCGGCGTGGGCGAGACGCGCAGCGTCAACGCGAGCTGTCGCTCGTTGAGCCGGGTGCCGGGCTCGATGCGGCCTTCGACCAGCATCGTCCGCAATTGCGCGGCCGCCTGCTCCTGCAGCGTCTGCGGTCGGTAGCCGTTGTCCATCAGGACATTTTGTCCAGGAGCCCGACCGAAATCACCGTACCAACAGTGGGTTTAGGGCCGCTCCGGCCCCCCGGGTTCAGGGTGTCGGCGGCGCCGGCACGGCCCAGCGCTTGGTGATGTCGCCCTTGGCGTTGACGCTTTCGAGCTGGACGCCGAAGCCCCACAGCCGCGCCACATGCTTGAGCACCTCCTGGCCGCTGTCGTGCAGCGGGCGGTCGTTGTGCTGGAAATGGCGCAGGGTCAGCGATCGGTCGCCGCGCAGATTGACGTTCCAGACCTGGATGTTCGGTTCGCGCGAACCGAGGTCGTACTGGTGCGACAGCGCCTCGCGCACGCGGCGGTAGCCGCTGTCGTCGTGGATCGCGCTGACCTCGAGTTCGGTTTGATGCTCGTCGTCGGTGATCGCGAACAGGCGCAGCTCGCGCATCAGCTTGGGGCTGAGGTACTGGCCGATGAAGCTCTCGTCCTTGAAATTGCGCATCGCGTGGTCGAGCGTCGGCAGCCAGGGCTTGCCGGCGATCTCGGGGAACCATTCGCGGTCCTCGTCGGTGGGCGCGTCGCAGATGCGCTTGATGTCGGTGTACATCGCAAAGCCCAGCGCATAGGGATTGATGCCGCTGTAGGCGCGGTGGCCGACCGGGGGCTGGTAGATCACGTTCGTGTGCGAGGTCAGCCATTCGACCATCACGCCGTCGGTGAGGAAGCCGTCGTCGTACATCGTGTTCAGCAGCTTGTGGTGCCAGAACGTGGCCCAGCCCTCGTTCATCACCTGGGTCTGGCGCTGCGGATAGAAATACTGCGCGACCTTGCGCACGATGCGCACGACCTCGCGCTGCCAGGGCTCGAGCAGCGGCGCGTTCTTCTCGATGAAGTAGAGCAGGTTCTCCTGCGGCTCGTCGGGGAAGCGCTTGGCCTCGGGCGCGCTGTCCTCCTTCTCGGCGCGCCGCGGCAGCGTGCGCCACAGGTCGTTGACCTGGCGCTGCGCGTAGGACTCGCGGTCGATGCGGTCGGCGAGTTCCTGCGCCAGGCTCTTGCGGCTGGGGCGGCGGTAGCGGTCGACGCCGTGGTTGGACAGCGCATGGCAGCTGTCGAGGAAGGCCTCGACCGTGTCGAGACCGTATTTCTCCTCGCAGGCGGCGACGTAGTTCTTGGCGTAGACCAGGTAGTCGATGATCGACGCCGCGTCGGTCCACATGCGGAACAGGTAATTGCCCTTGAAGAAGCTGTTGTGGCCGTAGGCGGCATGGGCGATCACCAGCGCCTGCATCGCCATCGTGTTCTCCTCCATCAGGTAGCTGATGCAGGGATTCGAATTGATGACGATCTCGTAGGCCAGGCCCATGTGGCCGCGCTTGTAGTTCTTCTCGGTCGCAATGAATTCCTTGCCGTAGCTCCAATGGCGGTAATTCACCGGCATGCCGACGCTGGCGTAGGCATCCATCATCTGCTCGGCGGTGATGATCTCGAGCTGGTTCGGATAGGTGTCGAGGCCGAAGCGCTCGGCCGTGGCGCGGATCACGCGGTGATAGGTCTCGATGAGCTCGAACGACCAGTCGCTCGGTCCCGGCAGATGTTCGCCGGGGCGGTGTTCGAGCGGCAACGGCGCGTCCAGCGCCATCGGCTTGGGTTTGCTCGTCCTCATGCGGCTTTCGCCCCTTCCTTCTTGAAGAGATCGCGGAAGACCGGGTAGATCTGCGACGGCTCGGTCGCCTTGCGCATCGCGAAATGCTTGTGGGCGTCGAGCAGCTGGGTGTATTCCTCCCACAGGTTCTGCTCTTCCTCGGCCACCTGGACATAGGCGAAATAGCGCACCAGCGGCAGCAGCTTGTCGTTGAGCAGTTCGCGGCAGCGGCCGCTGTCATGGTGCCAGTTGTCGCCGTCGCTGGCCTGCGCGCCGTAGATGTTCCACTCGCTCGGGTTGTAGCGCGCGCGGATGATCTCTTCCATCAGCACGAGTGCGCTGCTGACGACCGTGCCACCGGTCTCGCGGGCGTGGAAGAAGTTCTCCTCGTCGACCTCCTGGGCCTGCGTGTGATGGCGGATGAAGACGAGTTCGATCTTCTCGTAATGCCGCGTCAGGAAGAGATAGAGCAGGATGAAGAAGCGCTTGCTCAATTCCTTGCGCGCCTCGTCCATCGAACCCGAGACGTCCATGAGGCAGAACATCACGGCCTTGCTCGTCGGCACCGGAACGCGGATGCGGCTGCGGTAGCGCAGGTCGATCGGGTCGAGGTAGGGGATGCGCTCGATGCGCAGCTTGAGCAGAGCGATGCGCTCCTTCAGGTCGTCGATCTCGGCCTCGGCCACCACGTCGCCGGGCTGGAGCGCGCTGATGCAGACAGCGAGCCGCTCCTCGAGCTCGGCCAGGTCGCGCCGCTTGCCCATGCCCAAGGCGATGCGCCGGCCCAGGGCACCGCGCATCGACCGCACGACGTGCAGGTTGTTGGGCGTGCCGTCGCTGCTGTAGCCGGCGCGGTGGCTCTTCCATTCCGGCACCTCGGCGAGCTGGGTACGGATCAGGTGCGGCAATGCGAGATCCTCGAAGAAGACCTGCATGAATTCTTCCTTGGACAGCGCGAAGACGAAATCGTCCTCGCCCTCGCCCTGGTCGCTCGCCTGGCCCTTGCCGCCGCCGCCGCCCTGGCCGCCCTTGGGTCGCTCGATGCGGTCGCCGCGGACGAAATCCTTGTTGCCCGGATGCACGACCTCGCGCACGCCGCCCTGGCCATGGCCGAACACCGGTTCGCTGAGGTCCTTCTTCGGGATGTGGATGTCCTCGCCGCGCTCGATGTCGCGGATGCCGCGGCCGTCGATCGCGCGCTTGACCGCCTCGCGGATCTGTTCCTTGTGGCGGCGCAGGAAGCGCTCGCGGTTGCCGATGGACTTGTTCTTGCCGGCCAGCCGACGATCAATGATCTGCTGCATCAGCCCCCCCCCGTAGCGCCTTCGGCGCTCCCCCCCAGGGGGGCGACGCCAGCGGCCCGGCGAAGCCGGTTCCGCGGCGTCCGCTTGGGAAATTCGCGCGCTGGGCGAGGTTCATCAGCTGCTCTTGCGGACGCGCAGATACCACTCGCACAAGAGTCGCACCTGCTTCTGCGTGTAGCCCTTGGCGACCATGCGGGTGACGAAGTCCTCGTGCTTCTTGGCCTCGTCGGCGCTGGCCTTGGCGTTGAAGCTGATCACCGGCAGCAGCTCCTCGGTGTTCGAGAACATCTTCTTCTCGATCACCGTGCGCAGCTTCTCGTAGCTCGTCCACACCGGGTTGTTGCCCTGGTTGTTGGCGCGCGCGCGCAGCACGAAGTTGACGATCTCGTTGCGGAAATCCTTCGGGTTCGCGATGCCGGCCGGCTTCTCGATCTTCTCGAGTTCGGCGTTCAGCGAGCCGCGGTCGAACACCTCGCCCGTGTCGGTGTCGCGGTACTCGTGGTCCTGGATCCAGTAGTCGGCGTAGGTGACGTAGCGGTCGAAGATGTTCTGCCCGTATTCGCTGTAGCTCTCCAGGTAGGCGGTCTGGATCTCCTTGCCGATGAATTCGGCGTAGCGCGGCGCCAGCAGCTCCTTGATGAAGCCGACGTACTTGTCCTCGGTCTCCTTGGCGAACTGTTCGCGCTCGATCTGCTGTTCGAGCACGTACATCAGGTGCACCGGATTCGCGGCGATCTCGGCGGCATCGAAATTGAACACCTTGGAGATGATCTTGTAGGCGAAGCGCGTGCTGACGCCGCTCATGCCCTCGTCGACGCCGGCGTAGTCGCGGTATTCCTGGTAGCTCTTCGCGCGCGGGTCGGTGTCCTTGAGGTTCTCGCCGTCGTAGACCAGCATCTTCGAATACAGCGACGAGTTCTCGGGCTCCTTCAACCGCGTCAGGATCGCGAACTGGCTCATCATCTTCAGCGTGCCCGGCGCGCAGGTCGCCTTCGCGAGCGAGCTGTTCTTCAGCAGCTTCTCGTAGATGTGGATCTCCTCGGAGACGCGCAGGCAATACGGCACCTTGACGATGTAGATGCGGTCGAGGAAGGCCTCGTTGTTCTTGTTGTTGCGGAACGCCTTCCACTCGCTCTCGTTGCTGTGCGCGAGCACGATGCCGTCGAAGGGGATCGCGCCGAACCCCTCGGTGCCCTTGAAGTTGCCTTCCTGGGTCGCCGTCAGCAGCGGGTGCAGGACCTTGATCGGCGCCTTGAACATCTCGACGAATTCGAGCAGGCCCTGGTTCGCCAGGCACAGGCCGCCGCTGTAGCTGTAGGCGTCGGGGTCGTCCTGCGAATAGGTCTCGAGCTGGCGGATGTCGACCTTGCCGACGAGGCTGGAGATGTCCTGGTTGTTCTCGTCGCCCGGCTCGGTCTTGCTGATGCCGACCTGCTTGAGGATGCTGGGGTGGCGCTTGACAACCTTGAACTTGCGGATGTCGCCGCCGTATTCCTCGAGCCGCTTCACGGCCCAGGGGCTGAGGATGCGATTGAGATAGCGGCGCGGAATGCCGTATTCGCTCTCCAGGATCGCGCCGTCCTCGGTCGCGTCGAACAGGCCCAGCGGCGATTCGTTCACCGGCGAGCCCTTGATGGCGTAGAAGGGCACGTCCTGCATCAGCTGCTTCAGCCGCTCGGCGATGCTGCTCTTGCCGCCGCCGACGGGGCCGAGCAGGTAGAGGATCTGCTTCTTCTCCTCGAGTCCCTGGGCCGCGTGGCGGAAGTAGGAGACGACCTGTTCGATCGAGTCCTCCATGCCGTAGAACTCGGCGAACGCCGGGTAGACCTTGATCACCTTGTTGGCGAACAGGCGCGACAACCGCGGATCGTTGCGCGTGTCGATCGACGTCGGCTCGCCGATGGCGCGCAGCATGCGCTCGGCGGCGGTGGCGTAGGCCAGGGGGTTGCGCTTGCACTCGGCGAGGTAATCCTCGAGCGAGAGTTCTTCTTCGCGGGTGCGCTCGTAGCGCGCGGCAAAGTGGCTGATCACGTCCATGCGGACCTCCGGTTTCCAGCAGACGGCGGAGAGGACGGCCCTGCTCCTGACCACTGCTGGGAAGTTCTGATGAAGTCCTGGCCTGTCGGGCCCGGGCTCCATCAGAGCTTTCCTTCGAACCGGCGGCCCCGGGGATGGGTTGGGGCCTGTGTACAGCATCCGCCTTTCTGCGCTCGGGTGTCGGTGAAAGTACGCGTCCTTCCTCGTCCAGTTCCGGATTTACATGACGACAGTCTGCACCAATTCAGCAATTCCCGTGCCGCAGCCCGAGCTCCGACCCATGCCCCTACAACGCGGGACAGGCCCCGTCGGCTGACCATCGACGCTGCCGGTCGATGGATCGGTTCGGTCCGGTTTTGTTCCGGCTGCAGGACGCCACGAGCTGGCGTCTATGCTTAGGTATTCCGATTCAACGCTCGGTCGCGCCCAGCTTGTCGAGCAGGCCGCTCAGTTCGTCCAGCGTGTCGAATCGGATCGCGATCTCACCGCGCTGGCCGCGGCGCTGCATGCGGATCTCGACCGCGGCCGTGAGCTGGTCGGCCAGCCGCTCTTCGAGGCGCAGGATATCGCGCGATTTCGCCGGCGGCCTGGCCTGCGGCTTCTCGGCGCCCTCGTGGCCGGCGCGGGCGGCCAGGCGCTCGGCCTCGCGCACGCTGAGCTTGCGCGCGCTGATCTCTTGCGCCGTCATCACCTGCTGCGCCGCCGGCAGCATCAGCAGCGCCCGCGCATGGCCCATGTCGATGTCGCCGGCCATCAGCATCTGTTGCACCGGTTCGCTCAATTGGAGCAGGCGCAGCAGGTTGGTCGCGGCGCTGCGCGAGCGGCCGACGGCCTGCGCCGCCTGTTCATGCGTGAGCTGGAATTCGGTCACCAGGCGCTGCAGTCCCTGCGCCTCCTCGAGTGGATTCAGGTCCTCGCGCTGGATGTTCTCGATCAGCGCCATCACGGCGGCCGCCTCGTCGGCGACCTCCTTGACGAGTACCGGAACCGTCTCGAGGCCGGCCAGCCTGGCAGCGCGGTGACGGCGCTCGCCGGCGATGATCTCGTAGTCGCCGCCACCGACGGGCCGCACCAGGATCGGCTGCATGACGCCTTGGCTGCGGATGCTCTCGGCCAGCTCGTAGAGCGAACCCTCGTCCATGCGCGTGCGCGGCTGGTAGCGCCCGCTGCGCAGCCGGTCCAGCGCCAGCGTCGTCGGCGCGGCGTCGGCGTCGGCGCCGCCTTCCCGGACCTTGGGTCCGAGCAGCGCTTCGAGTCCGAGGCCGAGGCCCTTGGGTTTCTTCGTGACCATGGGGGCGCATTGTCACCGAGCGCGCTCGCGCCGCCGCGCCGCCGGGTAGAGCAGCTCGCGCTCGAGATAGCGGCGCAGCCGCAGCACGCGCGGGTCGTCCCGGCCGCGCATCAGGTTCAGGTTCTCGACCACGGCGTCGACGCGCAGCATCAGCGTGCCTTCTTCATCGCGGCGCCAGCGTCCGGCGTGGCGCGCCGCCGTGACCGCCTCGGGCTCGACGCGGCCGAGGATGCGCTGCAGGTCGGCAGCCGGGATCCAGACCTGTCGGCCGTCGTCCTCGACGCGCAGCGCGTTGCCGGCGAAGGCGTGGAAGCGCCCCTGGTCGGCGGCCCAGAACCAGCCGCGCAGGCGCAGGATGAGGGCGTCGAGCAGGCGCACGCCGATCCAGGGCGTCGTCAGGGCGATGACGGCGTAGGCGGCCAGCGACGCTGTCAGCAGCGGCAGTCCGACACCCCAGACGTCGAGCACGCCGAGCACCGCGGCGATCGCACCGCCGATGGCGACCGAGCGCTGCCAGAGCTTCATGTCGCCTCGATCAGCTTGGCGAGCAGGACCAGCCCTTCGCGCCAGGCCCCGAGACCCGAAGCACCGTTGATGTGACCGACCGCACCGATCGAGTGCGCCGAAGCACCCCAATCCTCGGCCAACGTGCGCGACCAGGCCGCCGCGGCCCAGGGATCGTCGTCGCTGTAGACCAGCGTCGCGGCGAAGGGCAAACGTCGCCGCAGCACGGGCGGCCAGCTGTGGAGCGGGCCCAGCACCACGGGGCTGTCGAGTTCGGGTGGCGCGACCAGCAAGGCGGCGCGCACCCGGCCCGGGTGGCGCGTGTGCGCCGCCCAGGCGGCCACGAGGTGACAGCCCAGGCTGTGGGCGACCAGCACGGCGGGTCGACTGTCGGCAAGCAGGGTCTCTTCAAGCCGGATCATCCAGTCGCCACGCAGGGGCGTCTTCCAGTCGGATTGCTCGACGCGCTCGTGGCCATGCAGGATTTCCCAATGCGTCTGCCAATGGTCGGCACCGGAATTCAGCCACCCGGGCAGGAGCAGGACGCGCGGCCTTGCGGGCATTCCCTTATCCTCGACGGTTGTTCGCGGCATTGTCGCCGCGACACGAGAAGGATGGCGATGAGCTCCCATACCGCTTATGTCGATGGCCAGGAGGGCACGACCGGACTGCGGATCCATGAATACCTGGCGCAGCGGCCGGAGATCGAGTTGCTGCGCATCGCCCCCGAAAGACGCAAGGACACGACCGAGCGCGCCCGGCTGCTCAACGCCGCCGATGTGGCCTTTCTCTGCCTGCCCGACGCGGCGGCGCGCGAGGCCGTGGCCCTGGTCGACAATCCACGCACCTGCATCATCGACGCCAGCACGGCGCACCGCACCGATCCGGCCTGGACCTTCGGCTTGCCCGAGCTTGCGTCCGGCCAGCGCGCGGCCATCCGCGGCGCCAAGCGCATCGCCAATCCGGGCTGTCACGCCTCCGCCTTCATCCTGTTGCTGCGACCGCTCGTCGACGCCGGCATCATCGCGCCCGGTCAAGCGGTCAGCGCGACCTCGATCACCGGTTACTCGGGTGGCGGCAGGAAGATGATCGAGCAATATGAGACGACGCCGGAGCCTGCGCTCACTTCACCGCGACCCTATGCGCTGTCGCTGGCGCACAAGCATGTGCCGGAGATGATGCGTCACACCGGGCTGGCGCGCCCGCCCATCTTCATGCCCATCGTCGGCAGTTTCTACAAGGGACTCGCGGTCTCGGTGCCGCTGGAACTCGCGCTGCTGGGTACGACACCCGAGGCGGTGCAGCAGGTCTACGAGCAGCGCTATGCGGGAGAGCGCTTCATTCGCGTGATGCCGTTGCATGACGCGGCGACGCTCGAGGGCGGCTACTTCGACGTCCAGGGCTGCAACGGAACGAACCGGGTCGACCTCTTCGTCTTCGGCAGCCGGACTCAGGCCCTCTTGATCGCCCGTCTCGACAACCTGGGCAAGGGCGCCAGCGGTGCGGCGGTGCAGGCGATGAACCTGCATCTGGGGCTGGACGAAGGGGCAGGGCTCTGAGCTAACCGGTGTTCGGCGCCTGCCGGTAATGGTAGGCATAGGCATCGTCGAAACCCAGGTGGCGGTAAATGCGGCGCGCCGCCTCATTGCCCCCGTCCACCTGCAGGTAGCCGCTGCGGGCTCCTTCGCGGGCCGCCTCGGCCAGCAGTCGGCGACACAGCAGCCGTCCCAGCCCGCGCCCGCGGTGCTCGATCCGCGTATGGACATCGTAGAGGCCGACGAGATCGGCCTCGCGTGCGAACTGTGCGCAGGCCAGCAGTTCGCCATCGGCTGCGCGGCGGATGGCGAGGCCGCGATACGGCACCGGCGACAGGGCCAGCCTCTCGGCGTGCGCGCGGATCTCGATCGGCGTCGATCCGCGCAATGCGCCGAGGGCCTCGGCATAGGCCCGGCCGGCCAGCGGCGCCCATACGCACCCGGCCGGCAGGGCCAGCGGGGCGGGCGGCGGCAGTGAGGCCTGCACCATCACCCGGGTGTCGTCGAACGCAGTGCAGCCGAGGCGCTCGAGTTCGGCGTCGAGGTCGGCCGGCAGGCTGAACGGCGTGACGCGGAAGATCAGCGGCAGCCCGGCCTCGGCGTAGGCCCGGCTCGCGCGCTGGAACTTGATGTCGACGCCGGTGCGGCCGAGAGCCACGGCGTTGACGCAACGGGCGCGTTTGGCCTGGCCCGGCGAGAAGCGGAGGATCCAGCCGTCGAGCCAGCGCTGTTGAGGCGGCGCCGAGGCATTCAGGCCGGCATCCTCGACGCGGGAAAGCAGGTCGTCCGGTTCAGCCAAGGCGGGCCACCAGCTCCTTCGCGAAGGCGACGAAGGCTTGTGCGCCCTTCGAGACGGGATCGAAGGTGACCCCGGGTTGACCATAGCTCGGCGCCTCGGCGAGGCGGACGTTGCGGGGGATCACGGTGTCGAACACCTTGTCGCCGAAATGCGCCTTGAGCTGGTCGCTGACCTGCTGCTGCAGCGTGATGCGCGGGTCGTACATGACGCGCAGCAGGCCGATGATCTGCAGGTCGGGGTTCAGGTTGGCGTGGACTTGCTTGATCGTGTTGACGAGATCGGACAGGCCCTCGAGCGCGAAATACTCGCATTGCATCGGCACGACGACGCCGTGCGCGGCGCACAGGCCGTTGAGCGTCAACAGGCTGAGCGAAGGCGGGCAGTCGATGAGCACGAAGTCGTAGTCGGCCTGCGCGGCCTGCAATGCGGCCTTGAGGCGACGTTCGCGGCGTTCGAGCTCAACCAGTTCGACCTCGGCGCCGGCCAGTTCGCGGTTCGCACCCAGCAGGTCGTAGCCGCCCTCGGGGCTGCGGCGACGCGCGTCGGCGACGGTAGTCGATTCGAGCAGCACGTCGTAGACGGTGGCTTCGAGCGCGCGCTTGTCGATGCCCGAGCCCATCGTCGCGTTGCCCTGCGGATCGAGGTCGACGACGAGAACGCGCTGGCCGATCTGGGCCAGGCCGGCGGCGAGGTTGACGGTGGTCGTCGTCTTGCCCACGCCGCCTTTCTGGTTGGCGACGCAGAAGATGCGCGGGCCGCTCATGCCGCGGCGACCCCAACCGGGTGCAGGCGGGGGCGCGCAGGGGGCGGGGCGCCCGTCGAAGAGGAGTCGCCGCAGTCAGCGGCGGCGTCGGCGGTCCCGAGCATGGGTGTCCTTTGCTTTGCGGAGTTCGGTGCGGCTCGGGGCCGTTCACCGGGGCATCCACGAGCGTAGCGCAGAATTCGGCACCGACCGCCGGCGCGGGCTCAGCCCTCCCGACGTTTTCGCATCCAGACGAGGCAGCGCTGGGCGTCGAGCCCGGGGACCTCGAGGGGTTCCACGTGAAACATCTCGATTGCAGCCGGCAGCGCGGCGATCTCTGCGCCGGGAACCCGGCCCTTCAGCGCCATCCAGGCACCATCGACCGCCAGCAATCCCTCCGTCAGGCGCGTGAAATCACCCAGGCTCGCGAAGGCCCGCGACGTGATGACCTCGAAGGGTTCGCTGCGCAGGGTTTCGACTCGTCCGTGGACAGCCTTCAGGTTGCGAAGGCCCAGGACACCGGCCACCTGGCGCAGGAAGGCCACCTTCTTGCCGACCGTGTCAACGCAGGTGACGTCGACTTCGTCGATCAACGAGGCGATCACGACACCGGGCAGCCCGCCCCCGCTGCCCACGTCCAGCAGCCGACCCGCTGGCAAGCGCCGCCGCAGCGACGGCATGACGGCGAGGCAGTCCGCCAGATGCTGGACCAACATCGCTTCAGGGTCGCGCACCGCGGTCAGGTTGTAGACGGCGTTCCAGCGCTGGAGCAGCGCAAGATAGTCGAGCAGCCGACCCCCCTCCCGATCGCCGAGATCGACGCCCAGTTCGTCGGCGATGGCCTGCAGCCGGGATCGCGGATCGGCCGTCAATCCGCCAGGTCCTGGACCACGCGACGCCGCTTCTTCAGATGCACGAGCAGCAAGGAGATCGCTGCCGGGGTCACGCCCGAGATGCGACCGGCCATGCCCAGCGTCGCTGGACGATGTCGCGCCAGTTTCTGGCGTACCTCGAACGAGAGCGCGGTGACTTCGGCGTAATCGAGATCCTCGGGCAGGGCCAGGGTCTCCAGGGACAGTGCACGCTCGACCGCATCGTTCTGCTTGTCGATGTACCCGGCGTACTTGATCTGCGTCTCCGCCTGTTCAATCACCGCATCGGCTTCGGCCGCACCGACTTCGGCGCGCAAGGTTTCACGTGAAACACCGCCATGCCCGCTCGCCTCGGCAAGCCGCGCGACGGTGTCGAAACCCACCCCCGGTCGACGCATCAATTCGGCCAGGCTGTACTCATGCTCGAGCGGCCTGCCCAGCAACGACACGCACAGGGCTGCGGGCGCGGTGGCCGGGCGTATCCAGCTCGAGCGCAGACGCTGCAATTCGCGCTCGATCAATTCGCGCTTGTGCTCGAACGCCCGCCAACGGTGATCGTCGATCAAACCCAAGGCGCGCCCCGCAGCCGTCAAGCGCAGATCCGCGTTGTCCTCGCGCAACTGCAACCGGAATTCGGCCCGGCTCGTGAACATGCGATACGGCTCGGTGATGCCCTTGGTGACGAGATCGTCGACGAGCACGCCCAGGTAGGCCTGGTCCCGTCGCGGCGACCAAGGCTCACGACCCGAGACCTGCAAGGCCGCGTTGACGCCGGCATACAAGCCCTGGGCCGCGGCCTCCTCGTAGCCGGTCGTGCCATTGATCTGGCCGGCGAAGAAAAGCCCGCCGATCGCGCGCGTCTCGAAACTGGGCTTCAAATCGCGGGGGTCGAAATAGTCATATTCGATCGCGTAACCCGGCCGCAGGATGTGGGCGCGCTCCAGCCCCGCCATCGAATGCACGGCGGCAAGTTGCACGTCGAAAGGCAGGGAGGTCGAGATCCCGTTCGGATAGACCTCATGCGTGTCCAGCCCCTCGGGTTCGAGAAAGATCTGATGCGAGGTCTTGCCGGCGAAACGCTGCACCTTGTCCTCGATGCTCGGGCAATAACGCGGCCCGACCCCCTCGATGACGCCCGTGTACATCGGACTCCGGTCCAGGCCTCCGCGGATGATCTCGTGCGTGCGCTCGTTCGTATGGGTGATCCAGCAGGGCAGCTGCCGCGGGTGCTGCTCGGCGCGCCCGAGAAAGCTGAATACGGGCACCGGATCCCGGTCACCCGGCTGCTCCTCCAGACGCGACCAGTCGATGGTCCGTCCGTCCAACCGCGGCGGTGTCCCGGTCTTGAGGCGACCCTGAGCCAGCTTCAGCTCCTTGAGCCGTGACGACAGACTCACCGCCGGCGGGTCGCCAGCGCGGCCGGCACTGTAGTTCTGCAGTCCGACATGGATGCGACCATCGAGGAAGGTCCCCGCGGTCAGGACGACGGCACGCGCGCGGAAACGGATCCCGACCTGCGTCACGGCACCGACGACGCGGTCGCCCTCGAGCACCAGGTCATCCACCGCTTGCTGGAACACCCAGAGGCCCGGCTGATTCTCGATGCGGCGTCGGATCGCGGCCCGGTACAGTACGCGATCGGCCTGCGCGCGCGTCGCACGCACGGCCGGCCCCTTGCTGCCGTTGAGGATGCGGAACTGGATTCCGGCCTCGTCGGTCGCAGCGGCCATCGCGCCACCGAGCGCATCGACCTCCTTCACGAGATGACCCTTGCCGATGCCGCCGATCGACGGATTGCAGCTCATCTGCCCCAGGGTCTCGATGCTGTGCGTCAGCAGCAGCGTCGTGCAGCCCATGCGCGCCGCGGCGAGCGCGGCCTCGGTGCCGGCATGGCCACCGCCGATGACGATGACGTCGAATTCCTGGGGATGCAGCATGCATCGATTTTAGGTGGCCTAGCATCCGGACGATGGAATGCCGAAACGGCTGTGCCGCCTGCTGCACCGCGCCCTCGATCAGCTCGCCCATACCGGGCCTGCCGCAAGGCAAGCCCGCGGGCCTGGCCTGTCCGCAACTCGACGCCGAGCACCGTTGCCGGCTCTTCGCTTGCCCGGAACGGCCAGCCGTGTGCGTGTCGCTGCAGCCGACCGATGAGATGTGCGGATCGTCGCGCGCACAGGCCATGCATTGGCTCACGCGCCTGGAACAGGCCACCCGACCGGAAACAGGCTAGGGCGCCGTGCCCTGAACGCTGCGCAGGTCCTGCGCCACGCGGCCCTCGTTGAGTGCGATCACGCGGCCCGCCGAGGCGATGGTCTCGGGCCGGTGCGCGACGATGACCCGCGTCAGCGCCAACTGCCTGATCGCCTGGTTCACCGTCCGCTCGCGGTCGACATCGAGCGCGCTCGTGGCCTCGTCCAGCATCAGGAAGCGCGGCTGCTTGTACAACGCCCGCGCCAGCAGCAGGCGCTGCTTCTGCCCACCCGACAGCGCCGTGCCCATATCGCCGATCAAGGTGTTGTAGCCCATCGGCATCGCCTCGATTTCATCGTGTACAGCGGCGATGCGAGCACACGCTTCGATGCGCTCCGAATCGGGCTCGGCACCGAAGAAGCTGATGTTGTCGACGATGGACCCCGAGAACAGCGGCTCGTCCTGCATCACGACCCCGACCTCCTCGCGCCAGGCCTGCAGACCCATCCGCGCCAGCGGCACGCCGCCGATCAGGACCTGTCCGGACGTCGGCTCGAGAATGCCGAGCATGATCTTCAGCAGCGTCGTCTTGCCGCAACCCGAGGGGCCGACGATGGCCACCGACTCGCCAGCCTCGATCGTCAGGCTCACGCCGCGCAGCACCTCGTCCTCGCCGTCGCTGTAGGCGAAATGGATGTCCCGCAACTCGATGGTCGCAGGCGCCGCGGCGCCGCGGCGCAGCACCTCGCCGCCGACGATCTCGGGCGCCGTCAGCACGATGTCCGCGAGCCGTTCGCCCTGCAGGCGCAGCATCGTCAGCTCCACCCCCTTGTCGATGAGCGCGCTCGTGCGCAGCGCGAAGGTCTCCTTGTACGAGAAGAAGGCGAACAGCATCCCGACCGAGAAGCGCCCGTCCATCACCAGCAGCGAGCCGATCCAGATCACCGCCACGCGCTCGAGCCCGAAGATCGCGCGGCTGCAGACCGCGAACGCGAGCTCGAGCTTGCGCACCCGCACCTGCGCATTCATCGTCTCGACGACCAGGCTCGAGAAGCGCGACTGCCGGTCCCCTTGCGCGTTGAACTGCTTGATCGCCTGCACGCCGCGCAGCGATTCCAGGAAATGGCTGGACTGCCGGGCATCGAACACCAGCGCCTCCTCGCTCGCCGCGCGCAAGGGGCGATACAGCGCCCAGCGCAGCAGCGCATAGGCAGCGACCGCGGTCACCGCCACCGCGCTCAACGGAACGCTGTACACAAGCATCATCACGAGCGTCAACAGCACGAGCAGCCCGTCGAGGAAGGCCTCGATGAAGCTCGTCGTCAGCGTGCGCTGGATCTGCTGCACCGAACCGAAGCGCGACCAGATGTCGCCCATATGCCGCTTCTCGAACCACACCAGCGGCAGCCGCAGCAGATGCGCGAACACATTGACCAGCCACTGCAGGTTGAGCGAGACCGACAGCACCAGTACGGCCCAGGAGCGCGCGAGCGAGGTCGCGCCCTGGATCAGGACCAGCAGCCCGAAGCCCAGCCCCAGCGTCAGCAGCAGATCGCGATCGGCACTGACGATCGCGCCATCGACGGCCCATTGCATGAAGAACGGACTCAGCAGCGTGAAGCATTCGAGCGCCAGCGCGAGCACGAGGATCTGCCCCAGCGAGCGCCTGAGTCCGAGCACCGGACCCATCAGCTGGCGCAGCGTCACGCGCCGGCGCTCCACCGCGGGCACGAAGCCGGCCGCCGGCAGCAGTTCGAGCGCGACACCGCTGAAATGGCGCGAGAGCTCATCCATGCCGACGCGGCGCTCGCCGCGCGCCGGATCGTGGATCACGGCGCGCCCGCCGCGCCAGCCGACGAGGACGACGAAATGGCTCAGATCCCAATGCAGCACGCAGGGCAGCTGAAGCTGGCTCAGCTCATCGAGCTCGGCCCGCAGCGCGCGCGCATTGAACTGCAGCCCATGCGCCATGTGCACCATCTCGGCCAGCGTCACGCCCTTGAGCGAGAGCGAGAAGCGCCGCCGCAGCGTCGGCAGGTCGCTTTCCAGCCCGTGCGCCGCGGCGACCATCACGAGGCAGGCGAGGCCGCATTCGGCAGCCTCGGTCTGCAGCACGACCGGAACGCGGTGCCGGCGACCGATCACAAGCGCCTCCGCAGCCCCACCAGCGGCTCGAACAGCCAGGCCACGAGCCGACGACGCTCGAGCACGACATCGGCCTGCAGCCGCATCCCGGCCGCCAGCGGCATCGACTCGGCGGGGCGATCCAGCGCCACCGTGATGCGGAACAAGGGCTCGGAGCTGCCGCCGGCGGCGGGCAAGGTCAGCGCCGCCAGTTCGGCGGCGCCCAGCGGCACGCGCGAGACCTCGACCACATGGCCGAGCTGCTGGCCGTATTTCTGGTACGGAAAGGCTTCGTAGCGCATGCGCACGAGCTGCCCGGCCTGGACGAAGCCGACGGCACTGCCAGGAGCATAAAGTCGGGCCTGCAGCTTCGAGCCGGCAGGGACCAGGGTCGCCAGGGCCGAAGCCGGCGATACGCTCTGGCCGACCTCGGCAAGCACGCTCGCGACGGTGCCCGCCTGCGGTGCCTGCACCAGCAGGTGCCGGTCGGCATCCTGCTCGGCGGATTCGCGATCGGCCTGCGCGAGGTCGCGTTCGATGCCGCCGACCGCGCTGCCGGTGAGCAATGGCAATGCACGCCGCTCGCCGTCGATCTCGGCGCGGTCACGCTGCAGCGCCGCCTTCTGGCGCGCAAGCGCCTGCGCCGCCGCCTGCAGGCCCAGCAGTTCCTCGGACTTCGTCTGCACCTGCGCCGCCGAGATGAAATGGTCCGCCTGCAACTGCTGCAGCCGCGCCAGCGCCTGCTGGGCCAGCGCGATGCGCTGCTGCTGCAGCGCGGCCTCGGCATCGATGCGCACGAGCTCGGTGGCCAGCGCATCGAGCCGGCGGTCCAGCGCCACCAGCCGGGTCCGCTCGAGCGCCTCCTGCTCCCGCACGGCCGCGCTCAGGCTGTTGCGGCGCTCGTCGAGACTGCGCCGCACCTCCGACTGCACCGGATCGGCGAGCAGCGGCCGCGCCAGCGCGAGGATGAAGAGCGTCTGCCCGGCCCGCACCGACTGCCCCTCGACGACATCGCGTTCGACGACCGTGCCGGCACTCGCGGGCACGAGGCGGATGAGCCCGCGGTCGGGGACGAGGACCCCGGCCACGGTGGTCTTGCGCGTGTAATGCGCCAGCGCGAGAAACGCACCGATGGCGACCGCGGTGCAGATCACGCCGGCGGTGATCCAACCCAGAGCGAGCGGTCGCGCGAGCTGGACCCGGCCGAGCCACTGCTGCCGCTGGGCCTCGATGGCCTCCGGCCGGAACAGCGGACGCGGACTCGCTACCACCAACGACGACGGGCCGCATCAGCGGCCCGCAAGGACTTCACGGCCGCCTCCAGCGGCCGCCCGGGACGCCGGCTCAGGACGTCACGCCCGACGGCGAAACGGTACAGTTGCCGGTCAGCCCGCCAACGCGCGGCAATCCGCCGCCGACCTTCTTGAGATCGGCCACCGGCAGCAATTGCGGCGCCTTCAGGGGTTGTGCGACTTGGGTGCGGCGAACGAGGTTCAAAAGGCTCTTCATGGTGCGGCTCCGACAGAGTGGTTCGTGCAAAACCGCACGAATTGGACGCATTGAAGCAGCGGACATTCATCGACGGAACTGTCAGCTCTTACAGGTTACGGGCGCGCGAGCAGCGAATCGATTCAGTCGATCAGACCGAGACGCAGGGCCTTCAGCACCGCCTGATGTTTGCTGACGCAATCGAGCTTGTGCATCGCATTGTTGACATGCATCACCGCCGTCCGCTCGCTGATGCCGAGCAGCGCGCCGACTTCCCAGGCCGTCTTGCCTTCCATCGTCCAGCGCAACGATTCCAGTTCGCGCGGCGTCAGTGCAGGCCGTTCCGGCCGGTGGGCCGGCGGCAGCAACAAACGCATCGCGGCATCCTGGGCATGCACCGCGAATAGCTGGAGATCCGCGACGAGACGCTGCAACTCGGTGCTGTTGCCGGGCAAGGGCTGATCACGGTCGACGCCCAACATGAAATGCTTGCCCTCGGGCAGATGCAGGGCCATTGCAATGCCGGTTCGATAGCCGAACCGCGCCTGATGCTCCCACAGGTCGCCCGCACCGCGCTCGACATAGGTGGCCTGGTTCCAGACTATCGGCATCGACTGGCGGCGGCAATGGTGCAGCACCGGATCCCGTTTGCTGTTGTTCGGGTCCACATAAGCTTCGGCATAGGCTGCCGGCGTGTTGTCGACGATATACACCTCGTTACGCCCGAGCCCATGCTCGACCATCGTGACCGCCGTGACGGTCTCGAATCCGAGGTCCCGCGTGAAGCGCACGATCTCTTCGCGAAGTTCATCGCGACTCCGGCTTTGCAGAACGCTCGTGTATGCACCCGAGAGCATCACTCTCCTCGCTCGCCCCACCCTGCGGCCCGTGGCCCTGACAGGGTTTACAGCTTTCCGATTTTGCCCTGCTGCCCAACCATTTGGCCATGCAGCAAAACGCGAACAGTATTGCGACTCGACATCCGCTCCCCGCCACCGCCTGGTCGCTGCGCGCATGGCCGCCCCTATTGTGGCAGGCTCGCGAGCCGACGCCTGCTCGCTTCGAGCACCTCAGCACGCTCATCGCGCATTACGACGATGCGCCCGGAACCGCCACCGGCCAGACCGTCTGGGCGGCGCAGGGCGACCGGGGCGCCGCCGGCATGGCCTGGGACTGGGTCGAGCTGACGCAGGGCGTGGTCGCGATCGCCGACCCGATGTCGGTCGTCACCAATCTGCGCCTCATCGGCGACGGCGGCGAGGTGCTGACCGCGCACGAAGCGGCCTGCTTCCTCAACCAGCTGCTGCACGAACTGCCATGGCAGCGCGAGGTCCAGCGCGCGCTCGATTCGCGCGCCTGGTCCTGAGCCCGGGCTACTTCAGCGCCGCGTGTCGCAGCATGCGCACGACATAGGCCAGTGCCAGGCCGACGACGACGGCGCCGACGCCGAATGACGGCAGCACCGCGGCCCAGCTCAGCGCCTCGCCCTTGACCACGCGCCCCATCAGGGCTGTCTGCGCCAGCCCGGGCACCCAGTAATGCCAGGCCTTGTCGCCCTGCGGGTCCAGCACCGACACCAGCGGCAGCATCGAGAAGCCGAGCAGCAGCAACGCGACATTGGCCTGTGCCTCCTTGGCCGACTTGCAGCGGATCGCGATCGCCATCAGCAGCGCGGCCAGCATGCCCGCCAGCGGCACCAGCAGGCCGACGAAGGCCGCCGCGTCGCCCACGCCGTAGCGGAACATCGCCGCCAGCGTCTCGCTGCGCAGCAGCCATTGGCCGGGCAGGAAGCTCAGGCAGGAAAGCAGCGCGATCAGCATCGCGACACTGGCCACGGCGCCCCATTTGCCCAGCGCCAGCGCCAGCCGCGGCACCGGATTCATCAGCAGCGGCTCGAGCGAGCCGCGCTCGCGCTCGCCCGCCGTGGTGTCGAGCGCGGCCCCGGTGGCGCCGTAGAGCACGGCCATCAGCACGAAGAACGGCACCATGGTCGCGAGCTGGGCCGCGCGCGCGGCCGGGTCCGCGAGGTCGCGGTCCTCGACCCGCACCGCCTCGACGAGTGCCGGGGAGACCCCGCGCAGCGCCAGCCGCAGCGTCGCCTGCTCGCGGTTGAAGCCGGCGAGCAGGCCCTCGAGGGCCGCGCTGCCCGCCTGCGCGCGCCGGTTGCCGCTGGCGCTGACGACGAGCAGGCGCGGCGCCTTCGCGGCAACGAGGTCGTCCTCGAAATGCGCCGGCACGACGAGCACCGGATCGCCCAGCGTGCCCTCGCGCAACCGGTGCTCGTAACCGGCGGGTGCCGGGCGGATGGTGTAGGTCTGGCGTTCGATGTAGTTGCGCAGCGTCGGCGCGCGCTCGATGCCGTCGGCGACGACGACGCGCGCCTCGGCGCGCGCCTCGTTGCCCGCGGCCAGCGTCGAGACCAGCATCAGCACCAGCGGCCCCACTGCCACCGAGCTCAGCAACACGATCGCGAGCGTGCGCCGGTCGCGCAGCGCATCGACCAGCTCCTTGAGGTAGACGGTCCAGCCGGCGCGCAGCAGCGTCGCGCTCACGCCGACTCCCCGCGCTGTGCCTGCCCGAAGGCCAGGCGCACGAAGGTTTCCTCGAAATCGGCCTGCCCGCTCGCCGCACCGAGCTCGGCCAGCGTGCCGTCGGCGACGGTGCGCCCCTGCGCGACGACGACGACGCGGTCGCACAGGCGTTCGACCTCCTGCATGATGTGGGTCGAGAAGACGATGCACTTGCCCTCGTCGTCGCGCAGCCGTCGCAGCGCCGCGCGCAGCGATCGCGTCGCCAGCACGTCGAGGCCGTTCGTCGGCTCGTCGAGGACGATGTTGGCGGGGTCGTGGACGAGCGCGCGCGCGAGCGCCGTCTTCATCCGCTCGCCCTGGCTGAAGCCTTCGGTGCGGCGCTCGAGCAGGCCCTGCATCTCGAGCATCGATGCGAGCGCGTCGGCGCGTGCCGATGCCGCCGCCGCGCCCATGCCCTGCAGGCGGCCGTAGTAGACGATGTTCTCGCGCGCGGTGAGGCGCGGATACAGGCCGCGCGCGTCGCTCAGCACGCCCATGCGCGCCAGCGCCGCGCCGGCGTCGGCGCCGACATCGATGCCGTCCACCCGCACCATGCCGGCGTCGGGCCGCAGCAAGGCCGCGGCGATGCGCAGCGTCGTCGTCTTGCCGGCGCCGTTCGGTCCCAGCAGCCCGGTGATGCAGCCGTCGCCGGCGTTGAACGAGACACCCGCCAGCGCGACGACCTCGCCCGCACCACGGCCGCGGCCGAAACGCTTGTGCAGGTCGTGCACCTCGATCATGGCGCCCCCGGTGCCCCGACCACGATCGCGGCCGGCGGGCGCGGCACGTCGCGCGCGCAGCCCGCATCGACGCGCAGCGCTGCCGCATCGTCCTCGGCATCGATGAAGTGGAAGACGACGTCGCGCATGCAGGGCAGCGACATCACGCCATGCCCCGCATGCGCGACGACGACCGAACGCGCCAGCGGCCCGAGCGCGCGCGCGACGCGCGCGGCGTGGCGCGGCGGCGTCACCGGGTCGGCGCCGCCCGAGAGCAGCAGCACCGGGGCGCGCGACGGCGGGATGGCATAGAACGCGGCCGGTATGCGCGCCCGCGGCCAGTCGGCACAGATCTCGCGGTACTGGCGCGCCAGGGCATCGCCGAAGTCGACCCCGGGGCGATCCGACGCGAGCGGCAGGCGCGGCACATCCTCGGCGCAGACGACCGAGTAATGCATGCCGGCATAGAGCTTGGCATCGCCCTGACCGCCGAGCGCGCTGGCCAGGCCGGTGAGGGCGTCGAAGCGGCCCCGCGCCGCGGCCTCGATCGCCGCCGGCAGCGCTGCCGCGAGCGCCGGCACGTACAGCGGCGCGCGCACCAGCTCGAGCAGCATCTCGCGCGTCATCGTCAAGCGTTCGGGCACGCCCGTCACGGGCTGCGTCACCTCCACCGTGCGCGGCAGGTGCGCGAGCAGCGCCTCCCAGTCGGCGTGCAGGTTCGGGTGGCGGCGCCGGCAATCGGCCGCGCCATCGCAGGCCGCGAGCAGGGCGTCCAGCGCCGCCTGGTTGTCGGTCGAGAACGAGGCCGGCAGCGCGATGTCGGGCGGCGCCACGCCGTCGATCACGACCCGGCGCACGGCGCGCGGAAACTGGCGCAGGTATTCGAGCGCGGCCCGCGTCCCGTACGAGGCGCCGACCAGGTCGATGCGGTCGAACCCGAGCCGCTGCCGCACGGCGTCGACGTCCTGCACCGCGATCCAGGTCGGATAGAGGTCGAGCCGGCCCCAGGGCAGGCGCTGCAGACGCTGCCGGCAGGCCTGCAGGCGCTCGATCATGCGCCGGTCGTCGAGCGACAGCGCCAGCGGCTCGGTCGGCGCGTCGTCGTCGCAGGCCAGCGGCGCGCTCAGGCCGGTGCCGCGCTGGTCGACGAGCACGATGTCGCGCCGGTTCGACAGGCGCGCCAGCAGCTGGCCGATCGGACCCGCGAGCTCGATCGCGCTCTGCCCCGGGCCGCCGGCGAAGACGAAGACGGCGTCGGCCTGGCGGTTGCGGGCCAGCGCCGGCAGGACGGCGTAATGGATCTCGATCTGCGTGCCCCGCGGCGCCGCCGGGTCGAGCGGGCGCTGCAGGCTGCCGCACCAGGCCTCGTGTTCGACGCCGTCGAGGCGGCAGGCGCGCAGGCCGGGGCGGGTCTCGGCCGCGGCGGCCGCGCCGGCACCGCACAGC
>JAGWVB010000221.1 GCA_018971105.1 Burkholderiales bacterium | reverse complement strand
CCGAGTCGCTTCAGCAACACGCGGGTTTGCCTGAATGCGATTCCCGAGGACGCGGTGATATTGTTTGTCGACGGTGTTGTTAGCGCTAACAACCCGCCCCGAGCCGCATCCGACGGCCCTCAGAACCAGGAGACGACATGAAACGCGATCCATCGTTCACGCCGGGCGGCGCACGCCTGCCGCTGGTTGCCGCCCTGCTGGCGGCCTTGCCCGCCTTGGCCCAGCAGGCACCGCCCGCCGACAGCGGCCAGGTCGAGACCGTCACGATCACGGCGACGAAGCGGCCGCAGCCGCTGCAGACGACGCCGATCGCGATCTCGGTGCTCAACGGCGAAGCGCTCGAGCAGGAGAACGTCAACACCGTGGCCGCCGTGACGGCGCTGGCGCCGACGGTGAACTTCCGCACCAATGCCTCGAACAAGGACTCGGCGCTGTTCATCCGCGGCGTCGGCACGATCTCGACCTCGCCGGGCGTCGAGCCGACGGTGTCGATGGTCATCGACGGCGTCGTCACCGGCCGCCCCGGCCAGGCGACGATGGACCTGCTCGACATCGAACGCATCGAGATCCTGCGCGGGCCGCAGGGCACGCTGTTCGGCAAGAACGCCTCGGCCGGCGTCATCAACATCGTCAGCAAGGCCCCGAGCAAGGACACCGAGCGCTATGTCGACCTGTCGTATTTCCAGGGCAACGAACGCCGCCTGCGCGTGGGCGCCTCGGGCGAGCTGAAGAAGGACCTGCTGCGCGGCAGCATCGCGGCCATGAAGGCCAAGTACGACGGCAACGTGACCAACGTGTTCAACGGCGCCAAGGTCAACGGCTACGACCGCCAGGGCCTGCGCGGACGCCTCGACGTGACGCCGACGCGCGATCTCAAGGTCTCGCTCATCGCCGACTACGCCAAGGCCAAGGACAACACGCCCACCGGCGTCGTCACCAACACGACGACGACGGCCTACGGCACCGGCATCGTGACGCAGAACCCGCTCTTCGCCGCGGCGCTCGCGCCCGTCGTCGCGTCGGCCAGCAACCGCCAGATCAACAGCGACACCGGCACCGACGTCACCGACACCAACAGCGGCGTTTCGGCCCAGGTCGACTGGCAGCTCGGCGACGGTCTGCAGCTGACCTCGATCAGCGCCTACCGCGGCTGGACCAACGTGCAGCACCAGGACCAGGACCGCCTGGGCACCGTGTACAAGCAGTTCGCGGGCACGGCCGACGTCGGCAATCTCGCCTACCGCCAGGTCTCGCAGGAACTGCGCGTGGCGTCGAACAAGGCCGGTTTCGTCGACTACGTGGCCGGCCTGTTCTTCATCGACGGCAAGGACAACGAACGCTACGAGCGCGACGTGACGCGCTGTGCCGGCACGACGGCGGCGGCGCTGCCCTCGGGTCTGATCCCCTGCTCGCCCGGCTCGACGACGCTGGACAACGGCATCGCCGTCTACGGCACGCACAGCCAGAGCAGCTCGGCCTTCGGCGAAGGCACCTTCAATTTCACGCCGACGCTGCGCGGCATCGCCGGCATGCGCTACACGAGCGACGATCTGTCCTTCTACCACGAGCGCACGGCGACGGCCGCCGGCGTGCCGGGCGTCGCGGGCACGCAGCCGGAGCTGACCGGCGCGACGCGCCGGCACGCCTTCTCGGGCCGCATCGGACCGCAATGGCAGATCACGCCCGACGTCATGACCTACATGACGCTGTCGCGCGGCTACAAGGGCCCGGCCTACAACGTCTTCTTCAACATGACGACGCTGCAGACGAATGCGCTCAATCCCGAGACCTCGAATTCGGTCGAGGTGGGCGTGAAGTCGACCTTGCTCGACAAGACGGTGCGCCTGAACGTGGCCGTCTTCGACACCCAGTACGACAACTACCAGGCCAACGTGCCCGACAACGTCAACGGCACCGTCGTGACGCGGCTCATCAACGCGGGCCAGGTCACGACCAAGGGCGTCGAGGTCGACGCGACGGCGCGCGTGACGCCGCAGTTGACGCTGAACGCGGCGTTGGCCAACATCATCGCCCGCGTCAAGAACTTCAATTGCCCGACCATCCTCAGCCCGGCGGCCGCGCTGAGCTGCAACATCAACGGCCAGCCGCTGCCGTTCGCGCCCGACTGGAAGACGAACCTCAGCGCCAAGTACACGCTGCCGCTGTCCAGCGATTTGCTGATGGACCTGAACCTGGACTACAGCTGGCAGAGCAAGACGCAATACGACCTTGCGCAATCGCCCGATGCGATCCAGCCCGCCTACGGCATCGTCAACGCCAGCGTCGGCGTCGCCAGCCTGGCGGGGTGGCGCGTCGCGCTGATCGGCAAGAACCTGGCCAACCGCTCCTACGCCACGTTCCTGCAGAACTCGGGCAACAACATCAACCGTTACGTGCCGCGCGACGACCAGCGCTATTTCGGCATCAGCGCGCATTACGATTTCTGAAGCGAAGCCGCCGGGGCCGCGCGTCGATGCCGGCCCCGGCCCCGGCCGCAGCCCGCGGCCGGGCCGCCGTCCCTCAGGTCACGACCGACTGCTGCGCGATGCCGGCGTCGACCAGCACATGCTGGCCCGTCATGCCGTCGGCATCGTCGGCGGCCAGGAACAGCGTGGCGCGCGCGACATGGCCGGCGTCGAGCCGGATCTTCAGGCATTGCGCGTCGAGGAAGGCCTGGTCGGCGGCGGCGTCGCGGTGCAGCGCATTCTGGCGCTCGGTGACGATGGCGCCGGGCACGAGCGCGTTGACGCGGATGCGCCGCCCGCCGAGCTCGCGCGCCAGCGTGCGCGTGAGGCCCAGGATGGCCGCCTTGGCCGTGGTGTAGCCGACGAGGTTCGGGCGCCCGCGCATCCAGCTCACCGAGCCCATGTTGATGATCGAGCCGCCGCCGGCCGCGGCCATCGCCGGCGCGACGGCCTGGATGGCGAAGAAGTAATGCTTCAGGTTGAGCGCCAGGCGCTCGTCCCACATCTCGGGCGTCACGTCCTCCATCGCATGGCGGTCGTCGCGGCCGGCGTTGTTGACGAGCACGCGTATCGGTCCGAGATCGGCGATGACGGCGCGCAGCAGCGCCTGGTAGGCGGCGGCGTCGCGCACGTCGCAGGCGGCGTAGCGCGGCGCCGGCAGGCCGGCGGCGGCGAGCTCTTCGATGAGCGGGCGGCCGCCGTCGGGCCGCGTGCCGCAGAAGGCGACGCGCGCGCCCTGGCGCGCGAAGGCGCGCACGAGTTCGGCGCCGATGCCCGAGCTGCCGCCGGAGATGAACACCAGGCGCTCGCGCAGCGAGGGGTAGGTGGCGTCGTGGCCGTGGTTCATCGGCGTCACCAGCCGGCGGGCAGCACTTCGGCCAGCTCGACGACGCGTCCCAGCTCGATGCTGCGATGCGCGGCGACGCCGGTGGCCACCGCGCGCAGGCCCTCCTCGAGCCCGACCTCGGCCGGCGCGCCGCTGCGGATCGCGGCCGCGAAGCGCTGGTGCTCGACGTAGGAGGCGCCGAAATGGTGGCCGGCATACTTGATGCCGGTGTCCCAGACGCGCCGCACCGAGACGCCGCGGCCGGTGCCCGAGGGCTGGCCCCAGGCCACGGGCCGGCCCCAGTCCTCGCGCCGCGAGACGCGCAGCGTCAGGCTGGGCAGCAGCGATTCGAGCTTGCCCTGGTCGCCGACGACGGTGATGTGCTCCTTGTCGATCGAGTTCTCGGCGTACATGCACAGGTCGAGCATCGCGCGCGCGCCGCTCGGGTATTCGAGCACGCAATAGGCGCTGTCGAGGATGTCGGGGCGGCGGCCGTCGTAGCGCTCGTCGAGATGGTTCACGCGCTGGCCGCCCGAGGCGTAGATGCGCAGCGGCCGCTCGCCCAGCACGAGGTCCATCAGGTTGAAGTAATGGCAGCATTTCTCGACCAGCGTGCCGCCGGTGTTGGCGTTGAAGCGGTTCCAGTCGCCGACCTTGGGATAGAAGGGCTCGCGGTGCTCGCGGATCGCCACCTGCTGGATGCGGCCGGCCGCGCCCTCGTGCGCCAGCCGCAGCAGCTCGGCCACCGGCGGCATGTAGCGGTATTCCTGCGCCACCCAGACGATGCCGCGCCGGCCCCGGGCGCGCTCGATCAGCTCGACGCCGTCCTCGATGCGCGTGACGAGCGGCTTCTCGACCAGGATGTGCAGATCGGTGGGCAGCGCGTCGCGCAGCATCGCCGCATGGGTGTGGTTGGGCGTGGCGATGACGACGGCGTCGCACAGCCCGCTGGCGAGCAGCGCGCGATGGTCCTCGAACACGCGCGGCGGCGCGTCGCGGCAGCAGGCCAGCGCCGCCTCGCGGCTCGGGCCATGGGTGTCGGCGATCGCGGTGACGCGCGCGCCGCCCATCGCCTGCAGGTTCTCGATATGTTCGCGGCCCATGCTGCCGCAACCGATGATGCCGTAGCGCAAGTTCTCATCCATTCGTTTCATCCTTTCAAGCCGCCCTGGGTCAGGCCGCCGACGACGCGCTCCTGGAAGAGCGCGATCACCAAGGCGACCGGTACGATGGCGATGATCAATGCGGCCGAGATCACCGGCCATGGGAACGTGAATTCGCCCTGGTAGAGCGTGATGCCGACCGGCAGCGTGCGCAGGCCGGCGCTGGCGTTGAGCGAGAGCGCGAGCAGGAACTCGTCCCAGGCGTTGACGAAGGCGAGGATGCCGGCCGTGAACAGGCCCGGCGCCGCCAGCGGCACGACGACGCGCCACAGCGCGCCCAGCCGCGTGCAGCCGTCGATCATCGCGGCGTTCTCGAGGTCGCGCGGCACGCCCTGGAAGAAGCCGACCAGCACCAGCGTGCACACCGGCAGGTTGAGCACGGTGTAGGGCAGGATCAGCGCGGTGTAGGTGTTGAGCAGGCCGAGGCTGCGGAAGGTCTCGAAGATGGGCACCAGCAGCGTCACGAGCGGGAACATGCTGCTGGCGACGATGGCGCCGAGGATGAACTGGCGCCGGCGCAGGTTCAGCCGCGCGATCGCGTAGGCGGCCAGCGCCGCGACGAGGAGCGAGAGGACGGTCGAGCCGAGCGCGACGGCGACGCTGTTGCCGAGGTAGCGCAGCAGCGGCTGGTCGGTGAAGGCGCGTTCGTAGTTGGCCAGCGTGGCCGTCTGCGGCAGCCACGTGATCGGTTGCCGCACCAGCTCGGCCTCGCTCTTCAGCGAGGTGAGCAGGATCCACAGCGCCGGGAAGAAGCCGTTGACGACGACGATCGTCGCGGCCACCAGCCGCAGCGCCGCCGACCCCGGCGCGCGTTCGGTAGCGCGCGGCCGGGTCATGCCTGCTGCCCCACGCGCCGCAGGTACAGCGCGGTGACGGCCATAGCGAGCACGAACATGCACACCGCCAGCGTCGAGCCGTAGCCCACGTCGAGGTAGTCGATCGTCGTCTTGTGGATCAGCATCGCCAGCGTCTCGGTCGCGTCGCCGGGGCCGCCGCGCGTCATGGTGTAGGGGATGTCGAAGGTCTGCAGCGCGGTGATGGTGCGGAAGATCAGCGCCACCGTGATCGACGGCATCAGCATCGGCAGCGTGATCTGGCGGAACTGCTGCCACAGGCTGGCGCCGTCGACCTCGGCCGCCTCGTACAGCGTGGGCGGGATCATCTGCAGGCCGGCCAGCAGGATCAGCGCCATGAACGAGCTGGTCTTCCAGATGATGGTCAGGCAGACCGCCGCCATGGCCCAGTTCGGGCGCAGCAGCCACATCGTCGGCGCGCCGCCGGCGCGGCGCAGCAGGTCGTTGACGACGCCGTAGTCGGTGTGGAAGAACCAGGCGAAGATCAGGCCGCAGAACGACAGCGGCAGCGCCCAGGGCAGCAGCAGCGCCAGCCGTACCGGCCAGCGGCGGCGGAAGGGCTGGTTCGCGATCAGCGCCAGCGCCAGTCCCGCGACCAGCGCGCCCGGCACGGTGACGACCGTGATCAGCAGCGTGTTGGCGGTGGCGTTCCAGAAATCGACATCGGCGAGCACGAGCCGGTAGTTCTCGAGGCCGACGAAACGCACCGCGTGGCCGCCCGACAGGCGCAGGTCGTACAGGCTGTTCCAGAACAGGCGCGCGATCGGGTAGGCGACGATCGCCGCCAGCAGCGCGAAGGCCGGCGCCAGCAGCAGGAAGCCGAGCGCGCGATCGCTCGGGTCGCGCAAGCGGTCGAGCATGGGGCCGATCCAGGGCCGGCGCGGCTGCATCGCGCTACCTCAGCACGCGCGCCAGGCGCGAGCCGATCTGGCGCACGCCCTGCGCCGGCGTCTTCACGCCCGCGAGCACGGCGCTCGTGGTCGAGCTGATGGCGTCGCTGACCTGGGCGTAGTCGGGCGTGGCCGGCCGGCTGCGGCCGGCGAGCACGCCCTCGGACGCGTCGGCGAGCCAGGGCAGGGCGTGCAGCACCTCGGCGTCGTGGTACAGCGCGGGGTCGGTCGGCAGCAGCGCGCCGTGGATGGCGAGGTATTTGGCGGCCTCGGCGCTGGCCAGGTAATGCACCAGCGCCGCCGCCTCGGCCTTGTGGCGGCTGTAGGCGCTGACCGCCCATTGCCAGCCGCCGAGGCAGCTCACGCGCCGGCCGCCGGTGACGGCGGGCAGCGCCATCACGCCGACGCGGCCGCGCACCTGCGAATCCGCATCGCGGGCGAAACGATCCCAGGCGAAGCTCCAGCCGATGCCGAACACGACCCGGCCGGCCTTGAACTCGTCGACCGTGTCCTGCGTCTTGACCTCGGCGACGTTGCGCTTGATGACGCCGCTGGCCATCAGGTCCAGCCATTGCTGCAGGCCGCGCGCGGCGGTGTCGCGGTCCAGCGTCAGCCGGCCGTCGGCGTCGGTGAGCGCCTTGCCGGCGCTCCAGTACGGCAGCAGGAAGGTGCAGACGGTGCCCTCGATCGGCGCGCCCTGGATCGACAGGCCCTGCAGCCGCGGCTGGTGCTCGCCGGCCTGGATCAGGCGCGCCTCGCGCCCGAGTTCGTCCCAGGTGCGCGGCGGCGGCAGATGGTATTTCTCGAGCAGGTCGCGCCGGTAGTACATGAACATCGCGTCGGCAAAGGCCGGCAGCGCGGCGATGCGGCCCTGCACGACATCGGCCTCGCCGTAGGCCGGCAGGTAGCGCCGCATCACCGTCGAGGGCGGGCCGAGGTAGGCGTTGAGCGGCTCGATCCAGCCCGCGCCTTCGTACTGGGCCGGGTTGACGATGTCGACGAGGAAGATGTCGAGCGACGGATCCTTGGCGTTGAGCACGGTGCTCAGGTACTGGCGCTGCAGGTCGCTGGTGGAGCCGCCGGCCTCGCTGTCGATGCGCAGGCCGGGGTGGCTGGCCATGTAGCGCGCGAACAGCTGGCGCATCAGGTCGGGGCGCTGGTTGCCGCCGCCGACGAAGACGCGCAGCACCGTCGGCGCCGCGGCCGGCGCCGCCCACGCGGCGGGCGCTGCCGTCAGCGACGTGATCGCCATGATCGCCATGATCGCCATGATCGACATGGGCGCCGTCGGCGCCTTCGGCGGCTTCAGCGCCCTCAGCGCCCTCAGCGCCCTCAGCGCCCTCAGCGCCCTCAGCGCC
>JAGWVB010000220.1 GCA_018971105.1 Burkholderiales bacterium | reverse complement strand
GGCAGCGACAGCGCGGCATAGACGACGCCGGCGACGACCGCGCAGGGCAGGTGGCGCGCGAGCCGCTGCGGGTTCTCGACCCCGTTCTGCAGGCTCAGCACGACCGCGTCGGGGCGCAGCAGCGGCGCGATCGCGCGCGCCAGCGCCTCGGTGGCCGCCGACTTGACGCAGCACAGGATCAGGTCGGCGTCGCGCAGCGATGCGTAGCCGGTGTCGGCCGCGACGCCGACCGCGGTCTCGATGCCGGCCGCCGTCTGCAGCCGCAGGCCGTCGCGCCGGATCGCCTCGACATGGGCGGCGCGGCCGATCAGCGTCACGCGCGCGCCCGCGCGCGCCAGCAGGGCGCCGAAATAGCTGCCGACGGCGCCGGCGCCGACGACGACGATCGAGTCCGTGGATGTCATGGTGCAGGACGCGAGTCTGCACCCTGGCGATCAACTGGGTGCGCCCGCCGCGCCGAGCGCGCCGGTTTCGCGCGTCGCGCAGTAGGGCTCGAACGGGGTGCCGTCGACGAGCTGCAGGCGGACCACGAAATGCTGCCCCGAGCCGTCCTCGAGCGAGAAGGTGCCGGCGTTGCCGGGCTCGAGGTCGAGCGTGATGCGCATCGTGCGCAGGTACTCGAACTGCGCCCGGCTGGCCCAGAACGGCGTGCCGTCGATCTCGCCGAGCACCAGGTCCTGGCTGTTGAGCGCCATCTCGCCGGGCGCGAAGCACATCGGCATGCTGCCCTCGCAGCAGCCGTGGCTCTGGTAGATCAGGATCGCGCCGTGGCGCTGGCGCAGCGACGCCAGCAGCGCACGCGCGGCGTCGCTCGCCTGCACATGGGTGTCCATGGTCTGCTCCCGCGGGGAAAAAAGCGGCGGCCCTGGGCCGCCGCTGTCACGCCGCCGCGCGCGCGCGGCGGCACCGGTCGAGTCGCTGCCGGATCAGAAGAAGCCCAGCTTGTTCGGGTCGTAGCTCACGAGCAGGTTCTTGGTCTGCTGGTAATGGTCGAGCATCGCCTTGTGCGTCTCGCGGCCGATGCCCGATTCCTTGTAGCCGCCGAAGGCCGCATGCGCCGGGTAGGCGTGGTAGCAGTTGGTCCACACGCGGCCGGCCTGGATCGCGCGGCCCATGCGGTAGGCCTGGCTGCCGTCGCGCGTCCAGACGCCGGCGCCCAGGCCGTAGGGCGTGTCGTTGGCGATCGCCAGCGCCTCGGCCTCGTCCTTGAACGTCGTCACCGCCAGCACCGGCCCGAAGATCTCCTCGCGGAAGATGCGCATGTCGTTGTGGCCCTTGAACAGCGTCGGCTGGATGTAGTAGCCGCCGGCCAGGTCGCCGCCCATCTGTGCGCGGCCGCCGCCGCACAGCACCTGCGCCCCCTCCTGCTTGCCCAGGTCGAGGTAGGTCATGATCTTGTCCATCTGCATGGCCGAGGCCTGCGCGCCCATCATCGTGTCGGTGTCGAGCGGGCTGCCCTGCTTGATCGCGGCGACGCGCTTGAGCGCGCGCTCGATGAAGCGGTCGTAGATCGATTCCTGGATCAGCGCGCGGCTCGGGCAGGTGCAGACCTCGCCCTGGTTGAAGGCGAACAGCACCAGGCCCTCGATCGCCTTGTCGAGGAAGGCGTCGTCCTGCGCCATCACGTTGTCGAAGAACACGTTCGGGCTCTTGCCGCCCAGCTCGAGCGTGGCCGGGATCAGGTTCGAGGCGGCCGCCTGCGCGATGACCTTGCCGGTGGCCGTCGAGCCGGTGAAGGCGATCTTGTTGATGCGCTTGTTGTTGGCCAGCGGCATGCCGGCCTCGCGGCCGTAGCCGTTGACGACGTTGAGCACGCCCGGGGGCAGCAGGTCGCCGATCAGCTCCATCAGCACGAGGATGCTGACCGGCGTCGACTCGGCCGGCTTGAGCACGACGCAGTTGCCCGCGCCCAGCGCCGGCGCCAGCTTCCAGGCCGCCATCAGGATCGGGAAGTTCCAGGGGATGATCTGGCCGACGACGCCCAGCGGCTCGTGGAAGTGATAGGCGATGGTGTTGCCGTCGATCTCGGACAGCGCGCCTTCCTGGGCCCGCACGCAGCCGGCGAAATAGCGGAAATGGTCGACCGTGAGCGGGATGTCGGCGTTCAGCGTCTCGCGCATGGGCTTGCCGTTGTCGACCGTCTCGGCGTAGGCCAGGGCCTCGAGGTTGGCCTCGATGCGGTCGGCGATCTTGAGCAGGATGTTCGAGCGCGTCGTCGGCGAGGTCGCGGCCCAGCCGGCCCTGGCGGCATGGGCGGCGTCGAGCGCGCGCTCGATGTCGGCGGCGCCCGAGCGCGCGACCTGGGTGTAGGGCTTGCCGTTGATCGGCGAGATGACGTCGAAGTACTGGCCTTCGACCGGCGGCACGAACTGGCCGCCGATGAAATTGTCGTAGCGCGATTTGAAGGCGACTTTGGCACCGGCGGTGCCGGGAGCTGCGTAAACGGTCATGTCGATCTCCTGAAAGAAACGGGTGGACAGCGGGTCGTCCCGACCCCCTGGGCGAGCGGGCCGGATCGCCGCCGCTTGAACCCTTCAACCGCAATCGTCGTGCCAGCTTTCGTGGCCGAAGGCGCCGATGCCGGCGCGTCGGGCGGGTCGAAATCGCTCCGCGCGCAGCTTGTTCGAGCGCGGGACAGCAGGCGCGCTGTCCCATCGGGAGACAGTGCAACAGCGGCGATCTGCTCCACGCACGGCCAGGCAAGGGTTGGCACTCATGAACTGTCTTGCATAAGCAGTGGCGCCCGTTCGCGCTATGCTGGCACCCCGAAGGGACGACGCCATGAACGCCGACGAGCCGAACGACGAGCTGCCCGCGGTCGCCGCGATCCACAACGACGGATCGTGCGATCTCGACGCCCTGCTGGCCGAATTCGCCGCCACCCAGCGCGGCGCGGGGCGGCGCGTGCTCGGGCTGCTGATGCGCCAGCGCGAGCGCCACGGCGACTGCCGCGCCGAAATGGTCCTGACCGACATCGACAAGGGCGACGACTACCTCGTCTCGCAGGCCATGGGCAGCGGCTCGCAGTCCTGCGCCGCCGATCCGCAGGGCTTCGCGCGCGCCAGCCGCGTGCTGCGCGACGCGCTCGCGGCCGACCCCGATCTCGTGATCTGCAACCGCTACGGCGCGCTCGAGGCCGAGGGCGGCGGTTTCGCCGACGAACTGCTGGCGCTGCTGGCCCAGGGCGTGCCGGTGCTGACCGCCGTCTCGACGCGCAATCTCGAGGCCTGGCGCCGCTTCGTCGGCAGCGCGCCGCTGCTGCCGCCGCAGCCGCAGGCCTGGGGCGAGTGGTTCGACGCGGTGTACCGCGCACGCGCCTGAGCGGCCGCGCTCCGGCCCGGGCGCCGCGCCGGCGCCGGCCCGCTCAGGCCACCGCCTCGGCGGCGGGCAGCAGTTCGTAGCCGAGTTCGCGTGCCACCGCCGCGTGCGTGACGCGGCCGAGGCAGACGTTGAGCCCGTCGCGCAGATGCGCATCGCGCCGCATCGCCTCGGCCCAGCCGAGCCCGGCCAGCGCCAGCCCGGGCGCCAGCGTGGCGTTGTTGAGCGCCAGCGTCGAGGTGCGCGCGACCGCACCCGGCATGTTGGCGACGCAGTAGTGGACGACGCCGTCGACGACGAAGGTCGGATCGGCATGCGTCGTCGGGTGCGAGGTCTCGAAGCAGCCGCCCTGGTCGATCGCGACATCGACGACGACGCTGCCGGGCTGCATCGCCGCGATGTGCGCGCGCGTCACGAGCTTGGGCGCCGCGGCGCCGGGCACGAGGACGCCGCCGATCACGACCTCGGCGCCGGTCACGCATTCCTCGATCGCCGCGGCCGTCGAATAACGCGTCGCGATGCGGTTGCCGAACACGAGGTCGAGCCGGCGCAGCCGCTCGACGTTCTGGTCGAGCACGGTCACGCGCGCGCCCAGGCCGAGCGCCATCTGCAGCGCCTGGGTGCCGACGACGCCGGCGCCGATGACGACGACATGCGCCGCCGGCACGCCCGGCACGCCGCCGAGCAGCACGCCCATGCCGCCGCGCTCCTTCTCGAGGTGGGCGGCGGCGGCCTGGATCGCCATGCGCCCGGCGACCTCGCTCATCGGCGCCAGCAGCGGCAGGCCGCCGCCGGGGGCGGTCACGGTCTCGTAGGCGACGCAGACCGCACCCGAACGCACCAGCGCCGCCGTCTGCGCCGGGTCGGGCGCCAGGTGCAGGTAGGTGTAGAGGATCTGCCCGCGGCGCAGCAGCGCGCATTCGCCCGCCTGCGGCTCCTTGACCTTGACCACCATCCCGGCCTCGGCGTAGACGCTGGCGGCGTCGGCGACGATGCGCGCGCCGGCCTGGCGGTAGGCTGCGTCGCCCATGCCGATCGCGGCGCCGGCCCCGCTCTGCACCAGCACCTCGTGGCCGTGGGCGACGAACTCGCGCGCGCTCGCCGGCGTCAGGCCGACGCGGTATTCATGGTTCTTGATCTCCCGGGGTACACCGATGCGCATCTGGAACTCCTCGGTTAGCAGGACGGGAAGGCGCATCATGCCCGCTGTGCCCAACAGGGCTTTGTCCGGCGTCAGAATGCCCGTCTGCGGAGCCGCCGGCTGGCGCGCCGGCGCCCACCGAGACCTCGATGCCCGAATCCGTACCGACACCCGGACCTGCTGCCGCCGCGGCGCGCGACAGGGGGCGCCGCGCGATCGAGCGCACCGGCGCCAGCCCGCGCGCGGCGCCGCAGCGGGGGCCGAGGTGAGCCGGATCTATCTCGTCGACGATCACGTGATGATGCGCGACGGCGTGGCGGCGCTGTTGCGCGCGGCCGGCCACGAGGTCGCGGGCGAGTCCGCCGACCCGACGGTGGCGCTGTCCGAGATCCAGCGCCTGCGCCCCGCGCTCGTGCTGCTCGATCTCAAGCTCGGCCCGCGCTCGGGTTTCGAGCTGCTGGCCGAGCTGCACAAGCGCCGCTTCGAGGTGCGCGCGATCGTGCTGACGATGTCGTCGCAGGCGCACGACGTGGCCGAGGCGATGCGCCTGGGCGCCGCCGGCTACCTGCTCAAGGGTGCGCCGTCGGCCGATCTGCTGCAGGCGATCGACGCCGTGCAGGCGGGTCGCCGCTACCTCAGCGCCGAGGTCGCCGAACTCGCCGTCCAGGGCCTGACCGCCGTCGACGAGCAGGTGGCGCTGCGCTCGCTGTCGCCGCGCGAGCGCCAGATGGTGGCGCTGGTCGTGCGCGGCCATTCGAGCGCGGCGATCGGCGCCCTGCTGCACCTGTCGCCGAAGACGGTCGACTCCTACCGCAGCCGGCTCATGTCCAAGCTCGGTGTCGCCGACGTGCCGGCGCTGGTGCGCTTCGCGATCCGCGCCGGCCTCATCGCTGCCGACGAGCGCTAAGCCGGCCGCGCCTGCGCCGTCGAGGATTCCCGGCAGACCGGCGCCGTCGCGACCCCTAGAGTCGCCCGCATCGGGCGCCCGGCGCCCTCTGGGAGCCCCACCATGGCAGCGCAGCCGGACCCGGTGCCAGCCGCGACGCGGTCGCCGCGGATCGCCATCGTCGACGACGATGCGTTCCAGCGCGAGGTGATGCGCCAGCTGCTGTTCAACCTCGGCCACGACGCGGTCGAGGACTGGCCCTCGGGCCCGATCGCGCTCGAGCGGCTGGCGCAGCTCGACAGCACGCAGATGCTGCTCATCATCGACCTCGAGATGCCGGGCATGGACGGCGTCGAGCTGATGCGCGGCCTGGCCCGGCGGCGCTATGCCGGCGCGCTCGCGCTCGTCAGCGTCGCCGGCGGGCGCGTCCTCGAGAGCGCCGTGCGGCTGGCGCGCGAGCATGGCATCCACGTCGTCGGCCATGCGCGCAAGCCGGCCTCGCTGGCACTGCTGCGCGGCCTCGTCGACGCCTGGCGCGCAAGCGCCGCGGCGGCGCCGCGGCGGCCGCGCCGCAGCTACGGCGTGGCCGAGCTGAGGCGCGCGCTCGCGCAGGACGAGCTGACGCTGGCCTATCAGCCGCAGGTCGCGCTGGCCGACGGGCGCCTGACCGCCGTCGAGGCCCTGGTGCGCTGGCAGCATCCGTTCGACGGCCTCGTCGGACCGGCCGATTTCGTCGAGGACCTCGAGGCCCATGGCCTGATCGACGAACTCACCGACCGCGTGCTCGCGCTCGCGCTCGCGCAGGCCGCGCGCTGGCGCGCCGAGGCCGGCCTGGCGCCGCGCGTCGCCGTCAACGTGTCGATGGCCAGCCTGGACCGGCTCGACTTCCCGGACCGGCTGCTGGCGGCGCTGGCGGCGCACCGGCTCGCGCCGGCGACGCTGCTGCTCGAGGTCACCGAATCGCGCCTGATGTCGCATCGCAGCACCTCGATGGACATCCTGACGCGGCTGCGGCTGCACCATGTCGAGCTCGCGATCGACGATTTCGGCACCGGGCATTCGTCGCTCGCCCAGCTGCGCGACCTGCCGTTCGACGAGCTCAAGATCGACCGCAGCTTCGTCCACGGCGCCCCGCTCAGCACGACCCAGCGCGCGATCATCGCCGCGAGCATCGAGATGGCGCATCTGCTGGGCATGCGCACCGTCGCCGAAGGCGTCGAGGACGAGGCCGACTGGCAGGCGGTGCGCGCCGCCGGCTGCGATGTGGCGCAGGGCTATTTCATCGCCCGCCCGATGAGCGGCGACGCCCTGCCCGCCTGGTGCGCCGAGCGCGAGCGCGCGCTGCGCAGCGCGGCGCAGATCGTGATCGATTTCGACGACCTTGCGGGGAGTTCTGGATCGGTGCCGCAGGGAATTCCGATCCATTAGAGCGCAGCCTGCGTCGCCACCCGGACCCGTGCCGCAATCACGCTAACGTGGCCACTAGGGAGCGTCGATCGCCCATTCCGCGCCGGTCGACCTGACGTACCGATCCATACATGAGCCCCGTCGCCGCGTCATCGGCAGCACCGCGCGCCGGCTTGCGCAGCTGGCTCTGGCGCCTCATCGCCTGGTGCATGGCACCGCTGCTGGCGCTGGCGACGCTGCTCGCGCTCATCGAGCTGCGCCACGGCTTCGAGGCCAACGACCGCGCGGCCGCGCGCCAGGCCGAGCAGTCCGAGCTGGCGCTCGAAAACGGACTCGCGCCGGCCGTGCAGGCCTTGCGCGTGCTCGCCGCATCGCCCTGGATCGACGAGCCGGCGCGCTGGGCCGACCTGCAGCGCCAGCTGCAGGGCTACCAAGGCGTGTTCGGCAGCCCGGTCCTGCTCGGCGACGACCAGGGCCGCATGCTGATGCACAGCGCCCGGCCCTACGGCACGGCGCTGCCGCCGCTGCCGCGTCCGCCCGGCGTCGCCGCCGTGCCGACGGCGATCCGCAGCGGCCGGGCGGCTGTCGGCGATGCCTTCACCGGCCCACTGACGCATAGGCTGGAGTTCGCGCTCGCGGTGCCGGTGCTGCGCGCCGGCCGATCGAGCCTGGCGCTGCTGACGGTGATCGATGCCGCGCGCATCCAGCGCATCGTCGACCGCCTCCACCTCGAACCCGGGGCATCGCTGGTCGTGCGCGACAGCCGCGGCACGGTGATCGCGCACCGCGGCGCGGGCGGCGCCAGCGGGCCCGCGCATCACCTCGCGCTGGCCGGCGCGCCCTGGTCGCTCGACCTGCAGTTCCCGCGCTCGGCCACGGTCG
>JAGWVB010000219.1 GCA_018971105.1 Burkholderiales bacterium | reverse complement strand
CCGGGCCAGGCGATTCATGCGGTCTTCGGGCGGCGCCGCGGCGGCGCTCAGCGGGCGGCGGCCGCGCTCACCGGCAGCTTCACGACCGTGCGGGCGCCCTCGGCCGCCACCTCCAGCGGCTGGTCCAGCGCCGGGGCGCCGACGGCGAAGGCCGGGTTCCAGCTGCGCAGCCGGTAGCTGCCGGGCGGCACGTCGGCCAGCTGCACGCGGCCCGCGGCATCGCTGAGGCCGTAGTAGGGCGTCGGCACCACCACCACCCAGGCGATCATCGTGTCGTGGATGTTGCAGCCCAGCACCGCGATGCCCGGCTTGTCGAACAGCACCGGCTTGGACGGGGTGCCGGCATACAGCTTGAGCTCGAAGGTCTTGGTCGGCGAGTACGAGTACACATGGTGGCGCACGGTATCCCGGTTCGGGAACTGGATGGCCGTGCCCACCGGCACCACGGTCACGCGCTGCGTGAATTGCTTGTGCTGCTGCGCGATCTCGGCGCCGGCCAAGGGCCGGACGGCCGCGCGGGCGGCGTCCGACTCGAGGAACACGGCGCTGCCGGGCAGCGGCAGGCCGGCAGCGTCCTGCACCGTGACGGTGACGGTGGCGGCGCTGGCCGGTGCGACCCCCAGCGACAACGCCGGCGCCACGGCCAGCGCCAGGCTGGCGGCAGCCGAGGCAAGAGCGGCGCGGGCGGCGCGGCCGCAGGGGGAAGACTTCATGCAGGGCCCGGGACGGCTGGCCCGAAAGCGGGCGATAGGCCCTTATCGGCCCGCCGCGCGGCGGGTTGAGCGCGGGCGGCGGTGGCCGCCGCCCGGGCCGGGCCCCGTCAGCCCTGGCGCGCGCGGCGCCGCTTCTGCCAGGCCTGCAGCTCGCCGACGAAGCCGCGGCGGAAGCCGATCACGCAGACGACGAAGATCGCGCCGATGATCACGTTGACCCAGGCGCCCACCCGGTCGGCCAGCAGGTTCTGCAGGCCCACCACGGTGAAGGCGCCGAGCACGGGGCCGAAGAAGGTGCCGGTGCCGCCCAGCAGCGTCATCAGGATGACCTCGCCCGAGGTGCTCTGCAGCACGTCGGTCAGCGAGGCCAGGCCCAGGGTCAGCGCCTTGAGCGAGCCGGCCAGCCCCGCGATCGCGGTCGACAGCACGAAGGCCATCAGCTTGTAGCGGTTGACCTCGTAGCCCAGCGAGATCGCGCGCGGCTCGTTCTCGCGGATCGCCTTGAGCACCTGGCCGTAGGGCGAATGGACGATGCGCCGGATGAACAGGAACACCGCCGCGAAGACCGCCAGCACGAAGTAGTACATCGCGATGTCGCTGCGCAGCGGCAGCAGCCCCAGCAGGGTGCCGCGGTGCACGCCCTGGATGCCGTTCTCGCCGCCGGTGAACGGCGCCTGCAGGCAGACGAAATAGACCAGCTGGCCCAGCGCCAGCGTGATCATCGCGAAGTAGATGCCCTGGCGGCGGATCGCGATCGCGCCGATCACCAGCCCGAGCAGCGCCGCCGCCGCCGTGCCGGCGACGATGGCGCCGACGGTGTCCCAGTGGTGGGCGTTGACGAGCCAGCCGGTGACGTAGGCGGCGAAGCCGAAGTAGGCCGCGTGGCCGAACGACAGCATGCCGGAATAGCCCAGCAGCAGGTTGAAGGCGCAGGCGAACATCGCGAAGCACAGCAGCTGCATCGCCAGCACCGGGTAGATGCCCAGCATCGGCACGGCCAGGGCCAGCAGCGCGAACAGGAGGTAGCCGATCGTCGAGGCGCGCATCGCTTCAGGTCCTGCCGAACAGTCCCGCCGGGCGCCAGATCAGCACCACGGCCATGATCACGAAGACGACGACGTTGGAGGCCTCGGGGTAGACCACCTTGGTCAGCCCCTCGACCATGCCCAGCACCAGGCCGCTGACGATGGCGCCGAAGATCGAACCCATGCCGCCGATGACGACCACCGCGAACACCACGATCACGAGCGAGCTGCCCATCAGCGGCGTGACCTGGATCACCGGCGCCGCCAGCACCCCGGCCAGCGCCGCCAGGCCGACCCCGGCGCCGTAGGTGGCCATCACGATCAGCGGCACGTTGGTGCCGAAGGCCTGGACCAGGCGCGGATTCTCGGTCGCCGCGCGCAGCGTCGATCCGATCCGCGTGCGCTCGATCAGGAACCAGGTCGCGAAGCAGACCACGAGCGAGGCCAGGATGACCCAGGCGCGGTAGATCGGCAGCACCATGAAGCCCAGGTTGAACACGCCCTGCAGCGCGTCGGGCACCGGGTAGGACTGCCCGGAGGAGCCGTAGTGGTCGCGCATCACGCCCTCGAAGATCAGCGCCAGCCCGAAGGTGAGCAGCAGCCCGTACAGCGGATCGAGCTGGTAGAGGTGGCGCAGCAGCAGCCGCTCGAGCACGATGCCCAGCGCACCGACGACCAGCGGCGCCAGCAGCAGCGCGTACCAGTAGTTGATGCCCAGCGAGTCGAGCCCGATGTAGGCCGCATAGGCGCCGAGCATGTAGAACGCGCCATGCGCGAAATTGACCACGCCCAGCAGGCCGAAGATCACCGCCAGGCCGAGGCTGAGCATGGCGTAGAACGAGCCGTTGACCAGGCCCAGCATGAGCTGGCCCAGGATCACCGGCAGGGGGTAGCCGAAGATTTCGGTCATGTTGGACGGGTGGGGGTCGGGGGGCGCCGGCGGCCGTGACGGCCGGCCGGCGCGAGAGGGGCTACTTGGCGTACTTGCACAGCCCGGTCATCGGGCCGTAGGCTTGCTCGCCGCTCAGGACGCGCAGCACCTTGTAGTAGTCCCAGGGGTACTTCGACTCGGCCGGGGTCTTGACCTGCATGACGTACTGGTTGTGGATCATCAGGCCGTCGGCGCGGATGTAGCCGCCCTTGGCGAAGAAGTCGTTGATCTTCATCTTCTTCAGCTCGGCCATCACCTTGTCGCTGTCGGTCGTGCCCACCGCCTTGACCGCCTTGAGGTAGTTCATGGTGGCCGAGTAGTAGGCCGCCTGCGGCATCGTCGGCTCCTTCTTCATGACCTCGAAGTAGCGCTTGCTGAAGGCCCGCGTATCGGCGTTGAGGTCCCAGTACCAGCCGGTGGTCAGGATCAGGCCCTGGGCCGTCTTCAGCCCCAGGCTGTGGATGTCGCTGATGAAGGCCAGCAGCGCCGCCGGCTTCATCGTCTTGGTGATGCCGAACTCCTGCGCCGCCTTGAGCGAATTGGTGAAGTCGCCGCCGGCGTTGGCCAGGCCCAGCACCTGCGCGCCCGAGCCCTGGGCCTGGAGCAGGAAGGACGAGAAGTCCGAGGTCCCGAGCGGCACCCGCACCTCGCCCAGCGACTTGCCGCCGTGCGCCTGCACGACCTTGGTGGCGGCGTCGCGCAGCTGGGTGCCGAAGGCGTAGTCGGCGGTCAGGAAGTACCAGTTCTTGCCGCCGCCCTGGACGATCGTGCTCGCGGTGCCGTTGGCCAGGCCGGTGGTGTCGTAGGCGTAATGCACGGTGTAGGGCGTGCAGTCCTGGTTCGTGAGCGAGGCGCCGGCGGCGCCGATGGCGATGAACGGCACCTTCTTGGCCAGCGCGACCTTGGCCATCGCGATCGAGACGCCGGTGTTCGACCCGCCGAGCACCATGTTGACGCCGTCCTGGTCGGCCCATTCGCGGAACTTGGAGGCGCCGATGTCGGGCTTGTTCTGGTGGTCGGTGGTGAGCAGCACGATCTTCTTGCCCAGCACGGAGCCGCCGAAATCGGCGATCGCCATCTTGATGGCCTGCACCCCGCCTTCGCCGATCACGTCGGCGTAGACCCCGGAGAGGTCGTCGATGTCGCCGATCACGACCTGGTTGCCCGCGGCATGGGCGAACGAGCCGCCCAGCGCCAGGACGGCGGCGGCGGCGAGGAACTTCAACTGCAGTTTCATCGGGACTCCTTGTTTGAGACAGGGGGGTAAGGATCAGACACCCAGGAAGGCCCTGAGCTTGTCCATGTTGGCCGCCAATTCGGCCTGGGTGAAATGCTGGACCGCGCGGCCGTGCTCCATGACGTAGAAGCGGTCGGCCAGCGGCGCGGCGAAGCGGAAGTTCTGCTCGACCATCACGATCGTGTAGCCCTGGCCGCGCAGCGTGCGGATCATCGCCGCCAGCGCCTGCACGATGACCGGGGCCAGGCCCTCGGAGATCTCGTCGAGCAGCAGCAGCTTGGCGCCGGTGCGCAGGATGCGCGCCACCGCCAGCATCTGCTGCTCGCCGCCGGACAGCCGCGTGCCCTGGCTCTGGGCGCGCTCCTTCAGGTTCGGGAACATCGCGTAGATCGCCGCCACGTCCATGCCGCCGGGGGCCAGCACCGGCGGCAGCAGCAGGTTCTCCTCGGCCGACAGGCTCGAGAAGATGCCGCGCTCCTCGGGGCAGTAGCCCACGCCCAGCCGCGCGATGCGGTGCGGCGGCAGGTCGATGGTCTCGCGGCCGTGCAGCTTGATGCTGCCCTTGCGCGCGCCGATCAGCCCCATGATCGCGCGCAGCGTGCTGGTGCGGCCCGAGCCGTTGCGGCCCAGCAGCGTCACCACCTCGCCCTCGTCGACATGCATGTTCATGCCGTGCAGCACATGCGACTCGCCGTACCAGCCCTGCAGCTCGGTGACTTCGAGGAAACGGCTCATCCGTGCGCCCCCTGCAGTTCGGCTTCGGTGCTGCCCATGTAGGCCTCGACGACCGCCGGGTTGCGGCTGACCTCCTCGTAGGGGCCCTCGGCCAGCGTGGCGCCGCGCTGCAGCACGGTGATCGTGTCGGCGATGCTCGACACCACGCTCATGTTGTGCTCGACCATCAGCACCGTGCGGTCGGCGGCGACCTTCTTGATGAGCGCGCGGATGCGGTCGACGTCCTCGATCCCCATGCCCTGGGTCGGCTCGTCGAGCAGCATCAGCTTGGGCGCCATCGCCAGCGTGGTGGCGATCTCCAGCGCCCGCTTGCGGCCGTAGCTGAGCTCGACCGCCGTCAGCGCCGCGTAAGGCTCGAGGTCGACCTCGCGCAGCAGCGCCAGCGCCTGCTCGTTGAGCGCGTCCAGGCTGTGCTCGCTGCGCCAGAAGAAGAACGAGGTGCCGAGCTTGCGCTGCAGCGCCACGCGCACGTTCTCGAGCACCGTCAAGTGCGGGAACACCGACGAGATCTGGAACGAGCGGATGACGCCGCGGCGCGCGATGTGGGCCGGGGTCTCGGCCGTGATGTCCTGGCCCTCGAACAGGATCTGGCCCGAGGTCGGCGTGAGGAACTTCGTCAGCAGGTTGAAGCAGGTCGTCTTGCCCGCGCCATTGGGGCCGATGAGGGCGTGGATGGTGCCGCGCCGGACCTTCAGATCCACCTTGCTGACGGCGACGAAGCCTTTGAATTCCTTGGTCAGCGCTCGAGTCTCGAGGATGATTTCGTCTTGCATGGGCACGGGCGTTGGCAATCGTTTAGTGTAGGGCCAGCAACCCGGGTCTCCGGCTTCGGGAATACTCTCGGACCCCCGCATCACGAGGTTCGCCATGTCAGCCCCCTTGTCCCCCGAAGACGCCGCCGTCGAGATCAGCCTGGCGAGCGCGCTCGAGGTCTGGCGCCTGGGCCTGGCGACGCTGGTCGACATCCGCCAGGCCTTCGAGATCGAGCTCAAGGGGGCGATCCCCGGCACGGTGCATATCCCGCTGTTCGAGGTCAAGCGCCTGCTCGGCCACGAGCTGAGCGAGGACGAGCAGGACATCCTCGACGCCGGCAAGCCGACCGAGATCGACGCCCGGGGCTTCTTCGGCACCCTCGACCGCGTGCACAACGATCACGACCACATCGTGCTGTGCATCTGCAACAGCGGCCGGCGCAGCCTCTACGCGGCGCGCCTGCTGCGCTCGCTCGGCTACCCGAAGGCGCTTTCGGTGGCGGGCGGCTTCCAGGCCTGGAAGAAATCGCTCGCTAGCGCGGCGCCGCCCGCACCGGCGACGCCGGCCGCCTGACGACGGGCGGCCGCTCGGCGGCGTCGATGACGCCGCCGCCGAGGCAGACCTCGCCGGCGTAGAGCACGGCGCTCTGGCCCGGCGTGACGGCCCATTGCGGGGCGTCGAAATCGAGCCGCAGCGCGCCGGCGCCGTCAAAGGCGAGCGCACAGGGCGCGTCGGCCTGCCGGTAGCGCGATTTCGCGCCGTAGCGCCCGGGCGGCGGCGCCTGGCCGGCGATCCAGCTCAGATCGTCGGCGCGCAGCCAGCGCGACTGCAGCCAGGGATGGTCATGACCCTGGACGACGTGCAGCGCGTTGTGTTCGAGATCCTTGTGCGCGACATACCAGGGCGCGTGCGCGCCGCCGCCGGCGCGCTGCCCGCCCAGCCCCAGCCCCTGGCGCTGGCCCAGGGTGTAGAACGAGAGCCCGAGATGGCGCCCGACCTCGCGCCCGCGCTCGTCGACCATCGGCCCGGGCTCGCGGCTGAGGTAGCGCTCGAGGAAGGCGCGGAACGGCCGCTCGCCGATGAAGCAGATGCCGGTCGAATCCTTCTTGTGCGCGTTCGGCAGGCCGATCTCGGCGGCGATGCGGCGCACCTCGGTCTTGGCCAGCTCGCCCACCGGGAACAGCGTGCGCGCGAGCTGGGCCTGGTCCAGCCGGTGCAGGAAATAGCTCTGGTCCTTGGACGCATCGAGCCCCTTGAGCAATTCGAAACGCCCGCCGCGCTCGCGCACGCGGGCGTAATGGCCGGTGGCGATCCGCGCCGCGCCCAGGCGCATCGCATGCTCGAGGAAGGCCTTGAACTTGATCTCGGCATTGCACAGCACGTCGGGATTGGGCGTGCGGCCGGCGCCGTATTCGCGCAGGAATTCGGCGAACACGCGGTCCCTGTAGGCGGAGGCGAAATTGACATGCTCGATCTCGATGCCGATGACATCGGCGACCGCCGCCGCGTCGACGAAGTCGACATTGCTCGAACAGTATTCGCCGTCGTCGTCGTCCTCCCAGTTCTTCATGAACAGGCCGACGACCTCGTGCCCCTGGCGCTTGAGCAGCCAGGCGCTGACGGCGGAGTCGACGCCGCCGCTCAGACCCACGACGACGCGCTGCCTTGACTGCATGCCGCGAATTATCCCGCCACGCCACAATCACGCCGTCCAGGACCCAGGGGAGAGCGCGATGTCGGAAGACGGATTCCACGTGCACGGACCGCACGACCACGAGATCGAACATGTCGCCGCACAGGGCGCGCACGACCCCTCGGCCGGCACGATCGCGGTCGCCACCGCCATCATCGCCACCGTCGCGGCGCTGTTCTCGTACATGGGCGGCAACACCCAGGCCATCGCCGGCATCGACAAGAACAACGCCGCGATCAAGAAGACCGAAGCCTCGGACCAGTGGAATTTCTACCAGTCCAAGAGCAACAAGCAGAACCTGGCCGAGCTCGCCGCCGTGCTGGTGGCCGAGGACCAGCGCGCCCGCTACCTGCAGGAGGCGGCGCGCTACCGCAAGGAGAAGGCCGACATCCAGGTCGCCGCCACCCGGCTCGAGGCCGAATCGAAGGCCTGGGACGAGGCGTCCGAGCTGCAGATGCACCGCCACCACCGCTGGGCCCAGGCGACGACGGCGCTGCAGATCTCGATCGCGCTCGCCGCGATGGCGCTGCTGACGAAGCGGCGCTGGCTCGAATGGGGCCTGTACGGCGTCGCCGGGCTCGGCGTCGCGCTCGGCGCCGCGGCCGCGCTGCACGCC
>JAGWVB010000498.1 GCA_018971105.1 Burkholderiales bacterium | reverse complement strand
CGCTGCAGCAGCCAGGCGCGCGCCGGTCCCTGCTGCGCCTCGGCGCGGCGCGCCAGGGCCTCGATCACGGCGCGGGCCACCGGGTCGGACAAGGCGGCCGGCGGCGCGGCGCTCATTCGGGCTTGCGCCGCGGCATCGGCGCCATCTCGACGCGCCGATTGAGCGCGCGCCCGGCGGCGTCGGCGTTCGAGGCCACCGGCTGTTCGGCGCCGAAGGCCGCCGCGAACAAGGCCGCGCGCGGCACGCCGTGCTCGATCAGCGCGCGCACCACGGTGAGCGCGCGCTGGGCCGAGAGCTCCCAGTTGTCGGCGAACCGGGCGCCGCCGCCCGCGCGCACCAGGCGGTCGTCGGTGTAGCCGCTGACCATCAAGGTCTCGTCGCGCTCGGCCAGGTAGGACGCCAGCGGCGTGGCCAGGGTCGCGAGCAGGGCCGCGCCCTCGGGCTGCAGCGCGGCCGAATCGAAGGCGAACAGCACGCTGCCGCGGATGCCGATGCGCCCGCCCGCCAGCGTCACGCGGCCGGCCGCCAGCGGGCCGGCCAGCGCGCGCTCCAGCGCCTCGCGCCGCTGCACCTCGGCCTGGCGCTGCGCGACCTCGGCCTTGAGGCGCTGCGCGAGGTCGAACTGCAGGCCCAGCGCGCAGACCAGGATCAGCACGAAGGCGCCGAGCAGCCCGGCCATCAGGTCGCCGAAGACGGCCCAGACCGGCGCCGCCGGTTCGTGCTCGCCATCGAGCTCGTCCTGCGCCGTCATGCCGCGGCGGGCTCGGCGGCGGCGCGCGCGCAGCGCTGCATCTCGTCGACGATCTGCTTCTGCGAGCCCAGGGTCAGGTCGACGATTTCACGCGCCTGGGCGACGTAATAGGCCAGCTGCTCGTCGCTGCGCGCCAGCGCGTGGCCGAGCGCCGACTCGATGCGCTGGAGCTGGTCCGTGAGCTGCTCGCTGGCGCGGCTGAACAGCTGCACGGCGACGCCGAAACCCTCGCCCAGGCTCGCCACCTCGGCCGCGCTGCCGGCGACCTGCGCGGCGGCGCCCTGCAGCGCCTGCGACTCGGCCGCGACGCTGCCGGCATGGCGCGCGCCGGCCTGCTCGAGCATCGCGCCGGCGCTGCGCACGAGGCCGTCGATGGCGGCGCGCTGTTCGCCGCTGGCGCGGTTCACGGCCTCGAGCAGGCCGCCGATCGTGCCCAGCAGGTCGCGGCGCTCTTCCAGCGCCGCGTGGTCGCGCACGAGGCCGGCGCCGTGCGCCTGGCGCAGCTCGGCGATGAGCTCGGCCGCGGCGCGCGGCGCCTGCGCCGCCGCCTGCGCCAGGCGCTCGATCTCGCCCAACGTGGCGCGCGCATGCGCCTCGCTGCGCGCCGTGATCGCCTGCGCCGTCGTCTCCAGCAGGGTGCAGATCCGGTGTTGCTGCAGCGCGGCCGCGGCGGCGCCCTGCTCGGCCTCGCGCCGCAGCGACGCGGCGAGCGCCGCCAGGCCCTCGTGGTGGGCCGCCAGGCGCGCCTGCT
>JAGWVB010000218.1 GCA_018971105.1 Burkholderiales bacterium | reverse complement strand
CCGCCGACGGGGTCGCAGGTCAGGCCGAGATGGTGCTCCATGCCGATCTCGGCCGCGTTCTCGGCCTGCTCGGGGCTGCCGCCCATCACGGCGCAGAGCGCGCCCGCGGCCATGCTGCAGGCGACGCCGACCTCGCCCTGGCAGCCGACCTCGGCGCCGCTGAGGCTGGCGTTCTCCTTGTAGAGCATGCCGATGGCCGCCGCGGTGAGCAGGAAGTCGATGACGCCGGCGTCGCTCGCGCCGGGGACGAAGCGCGTGTAGTAGTGCAGCACGGCGGGGACGATGCCGGCGGCGCCGTTGGTCGGCGCGGTGACGACGCGGCCGCCGGCGGCGTTCTCCTCGTTCACCGCCAGCGCGTACAGATTGACCCAGTCGAGCACCTGCAGCGGGTCGCGCAGCGCCTGTTCGGGATGCGCGGTGAGCGCCGCGCGCAGCGCCGCGGCGCGCCGCTTGACCTTGAAGCCGCCGGGCAGCGTGCCCGTGGCCGCGCAGCCGCGTGCGACGCAGTCCTGCATCACGGCCCAGATGTGCAGCAGCGCGGCGTCGATCTCGGCGTCGCCGCGCCAATGGCGCTCGTTGCGGCGCATCACGTCGGCGATCGAGCCGCCGATCTCGCTGCAGCGCCGCAGCAGCTCGGCGCCGCTGTGGAAGGGCAGCGGCAGCACCGTCGTGTCGGGCGCGATCGCCTTGTGGCGGCTGCCGTCGGCGGCGACCTCGTCGCTGACGACGAAGCCGCCGCCGACCGAGTAGTAGACGCGGTTGGCGATCTCGGCGCCGGCGGCGTCATAGGCGCAGCAGCGCATGCCGTTGGCATGGAACGGCAGGCTCTCGCGGCGGAAGAACTTGAGATCGTCCTTCTCGTTGAAGGCGATCTCGTGGCGGCCGAGCAGCGCCAGCCGGCCATGGGCGCGGATGGCGGCGAGGATCTGCGGGATCGCGTCGACGTCGACGCGGTCGGGCTCGTGGCCGGCCAGCCCCAGCAGCACCGCCTTGTCGCTGCCGTGGCCCTTGCCGGTGGCGCCGAGCGAGCCGTAGAGGCCGCAATGCACGCGCGCCGTGCGCCCGAGCAGGCCGTCGGTCTCCAGCCGCTGCGCGAACAGCCTTGCCGCGCGCATCGGGCCGACGGTGTGGCTGCTGCTCGGGCCGATGCCGATCTTGAAGAGGTCGAAGACCGAGACCGCCATCGCGCGCGCCCGCTCAGTCTTTCCAGGCGTCCAGCGGCGGGCAGGCGCACTGCAGGTTGCGGTCGCCGTACACGTTGTCGACGCGGCCCACCGGGGCCCAGTATTTCTGCCGCTTCAGCGCCGGCAGCGGATAGGCCGCCTGCTCGCGCGTGTAGGCGTGGTTCCAGTCGGCGCCGAGCAGCGAGGCCGCGGTGTGCGGCGCGTGCAGGAGCGGATGGTCGTCGCGCGGCCACTCGCCCGCCTCGACGCGCGCGATCTCGGCGCGGATCGCGATCATCGCGTCGCAGAAGCGGTCGAGTTCGACCTTCGGTTCGCTCTCGGTCGGCTCGATCATCAGCGTGCCCGGCACCGGGAAGCTCAGCGTCGGGGCGTGGAAGCCGTAGTCGATGAGGCGCTTGGCGACATCCTCGGCGCCGATGCCGGTGGCTTCCTTGAGCGGCCGCAGGTCGAGGATGCATTCATGGGCGACGCCGCCGCCGCGCAGCGCCGCATTGCCGCCCGAGTACAGCACCGGGTAATGCGCGTCCAGGCGCGCCGCGATGTAGTTGGCCGAGAGGATCGCGATCTCGGTCGCCGCGCGCAGCCCGGGCTCGCCCATCATGCGGCAGTACATCCAGCTGATCGGCAGCACCGCGGCGTTGCCCAGCGGCGCGGCGCTGACGGCGCCGACCGACTGCGGCCCGCCGACGCCGCCGGTGCGATGGCCGGGCAGGAAGGGCACGAGGTCGGCGACGACGGCGACGGGGCCGACGCCGGGTCCGCCGCCGCCATGCGGGATGCAGAAGGTCTTGTGCAGGTTGAGGTGGCTCACGTCGCCGCCGAACTCGCCCGGCGCGGCGACGCCGACGAGCGCGTTCATGTTCGCGCCGTCGACGTAGACGCGGCCGCCATGCGCGTGCACGAGCTCGCACAGCGCCTTGACCTCGGTCTCGAACACGCCATGCGTGCTCGGGTAGGTGATCATGACCGCGGCCAGTTCGGCGCTGCGCTGCTCGCACTTGGCCTTCAGGTCGGCCATGTCGACATTGCCCATCGCGTCGCAGGCGGTGACGACGACCCGCATGCCGGCCATCTGCGCGCTGGCCGGGTTCGTGCCATGCGCCGACGACGGGATCAGGCAGATGCGGCGGTGGCCCTCGCCGCGGCTCTCGTGCCAGGCCTTGATGACGAGCAGGCCGGCGTATTCGCCCTGGCTGCCGGCGTTGGGCTGCAGGCTCACGCCGGCATAGCCGGTGGCCTGGGCGAGCCAGGCGCAGAGCTGGTCGTTCATCGCCCACAGGCCGGCGAGCTGCTCGCGCGGCGCGAACGGGTGCAGCTGCGCGAATTCGGGCCAGGTGATGGGGATCATCTCGCTCGTCGCGTTGAGCTTCATCGTGCACGAGCCGAGCGGGATCATGCTGCGGTCCAGCGCCAGGTCCTTGTCGGCGAGGCTGCGCAGGTAGCGCAGCATCTCGGTCTCGCTGTGGTGGCGGTTGAACACCGGATGGGTCAGGAAAGCGCTGCGGCGGCGCAGATGTTCGGGGATCAGCGTGGTCGCGACCTGGTCGGCGGCGCCGACCTCGGGCAGCGCCTGGCCCGGCGCGGCGAACCAGGACCAGAGCGCGCGCAGGTCGTCGCGCGTCGTCGTCTCGTCGAGCGCGATGCCGACGAGCTGCGGCGCGACGCGGCGCAGGTTCGCGCCGCCGGCCAGCGCGCGCGCGACGATGGCGTCGGCGGCGTCCCCGACATCGACCGTGAGCGTGTCGAAGGCGTGGGCCGTGATGACCTTGTGGCCGAGCGCCTGCAGGCCGCGCGCGAGGATCGCCGTGTAGCCGGCGACGCGCTGCGCGATGCGCGTGAGTCCGGCCGGGCCGTGGTAGACGGCGTACAGGCTGGCCATCACGGCCAGCAGCACCTGCGCCGTGCAGATGTTGCTCGTCGCCTTCTCGCGCCGGATATGCTGCTCGCGCGTCTGCAAGGCGAGCCGGTAGGCGGGCTGGCCATGGACATCGACGCTGACGCCGACGAGCCGGCCCGGCATCGCGCGCTTGTATTCGTCGCGGCAGGCGAGGTAGGCGGCATGCGGGCCGCCGGCGCCCATCGGCACGCCGAAGCGCTGGCTGTTGCCGACGACGATGTCGGCATCGAATTCGCCCGGCGGCACGAGCAGCGTCAGCGCCAGCAGGTCGGCGGCGACGATGAAGGCGGCCTGCTTCGCATGGGCCTGCGCGACATAGGGCGCGAGGTCGTGGATCAGCCCAGTCGTCGACGGGTACTGGGCGATGACGGCGAAATAGTCGTGGCCCGCCATCAGGTCGGGCGCAAAGCCGACCAGCACCTCGATGCCCAGCGGCGCGGCGCGCGTGCGGATGACCTCGATCGTCTGCGGATGGCAGTCGCCGGAGACGATGATGCAGTCACTCTTGCTCTTCACGCTGCGCTTGGCCAGCGTCATCGCCTCGGCCGCCGCGGTGGCCTCGTCGAGCATGCTGGCGTTGGCCATCGCCATGCCGGTGAGGTCGCAGATCATGGTCTGGAAGTTCACCAGCGCTTCCATGCGGCCCTGCGAGATCTCGGCCTGGTAAGGCGTGTAGGCCGTGTACCAGGCGGGATTCTCGAGCACATTGCGCAGGATCACCGCCGGCGTGTGGGTGTCGCTGTAGCCCTGGCCGATGTAGCTCCGGAGCACGCGGTTGCGGCCGGCCAGCGCCTTCAGCTCGGCCAGCGCCTGCGCCTCGGTGGCCGGCGGCGGCAGGTCCATCGGCCGCGCGCGGGCGATGCTGCGCGGCACGATGGCGGCGATCAGCGCCTGGCGCGAGGCGGCGCCGATGGCGCTCAACATGAGCTGTTCGTCCTCGGCATCGGGGCCGATGTGGCGGGCGGCGAATGCGGCGGCGTCTTCGAGTTCGGCCAGCGTGGCGGTGATCGGCATGGGGGCGGTTCCGGGGGCGGGATTTCTGGGGGTCGTCAAAGCGTCTTCAGCAGCGCGTCGTAGGCCGGCGGGTCCATCAGCTGGTCGAACTGGGCCATGTCGCTGACATGGACCTTGAAGAACCAGCCATGGCCGAGCGGGTCGGTGTTGGCCAGCGCCGGGTTGTCGCGCAGCGCCTCGTTGACCTCGACGACCTCGCCGGCGACGGGCATGAAGAGGTCGGCCGCGGCCTTGACCGATTCGACGACGCCGGCGACCTCGCCCTTGGCGTAGGTGCGGCCGACCTCGGGCAGTTCGACGAACACCACGTCGCCCAGCGCATCCTGCGCATGGTGGGTGATGCCGACGATGGCGGCTTCGTGGTCCTCGATGTTGATCCACTCGTGGTCGGGGGTGTACATGGTCGTCATGGGCAGGGTCTCCGGTGGGTGGTGGTGAGGTCGGACGGTCGATCAGCGCTGGTAGCGGTGCGGGTTGAAGGGCAGGGGGGTGACGCGCATCGGCAGCCGCTTGCCGCGCACCTCGGCGTAGACCTCGTGCTCGGGCTGCGCATGGTCGGGTGGCAGATAGGCCATCGCGATCGGGCGGTCGACGGTCGGCGCCAGCGTGCCGCTGGTGACATGGCCGAGCTGGCGGCCCTGGGCGTCGACGATGACGGCGCCGGGCCGCACCGGCACGCGCTCGAGCCCGACGAGGCCGACGCGCTTGCTCGGCGCCGCGCCGGCGAGGTGGCTCTCGATGACCGCCGCGCCCGGGTAGCCGCCGGCGCGCGCGCCGCCCGGGCGGCGCACCTTCTGGATCGCCCAGGACAGTCCCGCCTCGACCGGGCTCGTCGTGCGGTCGATGTCGCTGCCGTACAGGCACAGGCCGGCCTCCAGGCGCAGCGTGTCGCGCGCGCCCAGCCCTGCCGGTGCGACCTCGGGCTGGTCGAGCAGCGCCTGCGCCAGGGCTACGACCTGCGTGGCCGGCACCGAGATCTCGAAGCCGTCCTCGCCGGTGTAGCCCGAGCGCGTGACGAAGCAGCGCGCGCCGGCCAGCTCGAAGACGCCGCCGCTCATGAACACGAGCGCCGCGGCGCCGGGGTTGAGCCGGCGCATCACCGCGCCCGCGCGCGGGCCCTGCAGCGCCAGCAGCGCGCGCTCGGGCATCTCGACGACGGCGCAGCGGTGGCCGATCTGCGTCACCAGGTGCGCGAGGTCCTCGCGCTTGCAGCCGGCGTTGACGATCAGGAACAGGTCGCCGAACTCGGCGCGCGCGGCGGCGTCGGGGCGCACGAGCATGAGGTCGTCGAGGATGCCGCCGGCCGCGTCGGTGAAGAAGGCGTAGCGCTGGCGGCCCTCGGCGAGGCCGGCGACGTCGACCGGCACCAGGGTCTCGAGCGCCAGTGCGGCGTCGGCGCCGACGAGGCGGATCTGGCCCATGTGCGAGACATCGAACAGCGCCGCCGACTCGCGGCACTGGCGGTGCTCGGCGATCAGCCCGGCGGGGTACTGCACCGGCATCGCATAGCCGGCGAAGGGCACCATGCGGGCGCCCAGGCGGAGGTGGAAGTCGTGCAGCGGCGTGTGCAGCGGCGTCGGGGTGCTTGCGGTCATGGCGGACTCCAGGGAGGGCATCGACAGTGCACCGCACGAGACGGTGCCACCTGGCCCTCGCTGTCCGCTTTACCTGAGAGATTCGGCGCGCCCCGGCGGCGTACCTTGCCCCTTCGGTGGGCCGCCGGTGGCCGGCGGCCTCTCTCCAGTGAGGTGAAAAGTCAGTCCTTCTGCCTGAGCGTTCGTGCGCCTTCGGCGGCCCCCGCGGACCGCGGTCCCGGGGCTCTCTCCTGACGGGCGCGAGTGTAGCAGCGGCTAGCATCGGCGACTCCACCCAGCGGCCGCCCGGCCGCCGAAAGGACGCGATGGCGATCGATCCCGGCATCCCCCAGGCCTATGCCGCGCTGCTCGCCGCGCACCGCTCGATCCGCCGCTTCGAGCCGCGGCCCGTCGACCCGGCGCTCGTCGACCGGCTGCTCGAGCAGTCGCTGCAGGGCGCCTCGTCGAGCGGCAACCTGAACCTGGTCTCGGTCGTCAAGTCGTCCGACCCCGGGCGCCGGCGCCGCCTGCACGAACTCCACGGTGGCCAGGACATGGTGCTCGAGGCGCCGCTGCTGCTGACCTTCTGCGCCGACACCGACCGCACGCGGCTGTGGCTGGCGCAGCGCGGCGCGCGGGCCGGCTTCGCCGATTTCCTGAGCTGGCACGTGGCGGCCTTCGACGCCATCATCCTCGCGCAGACGACGGCGCTGGCGCTCGAGAGCCAGGGCCTGGGCATCTGCTACATGGGCACGACGATCAACCGCATGACCGAGATCGCGGCGGCGCTCGAACTGCCCGGCACCTGCCTGCCGGTGACGACGCTGGTCGTCGGCTGGCCGGCCGAGGCGCCGGCGCAGCGCGACCGCCTGCCGCGCCAGGCCTGGATCCACGACGAGGTCTACCGCCGGCCGGCGCCGGCCGAGATCGACCGCGACTACGGCGAGCGCGAAAGCCGCGGCTGGGCGCGCTACCGCAGCATGGGCCCGGAGGTGATCGAACGCATGGACGCGCTGGGCATCACCTCGCTGGCGCAGTTCTATACCAGCCCGATCAAGTACGACCCGGACCGGCTCGGCGAATACTCGGTGGCGCTGGAAGCGCTGCTGCGCGAGCGCGGTTTCCTGCCGGCGGCGCCGTGACGATGCCGATGCAAGCCGGGCCGGCCGGCGAGCGGCCGCGCCGCTGCGGCGCCAGGACCCGCCTCGGCCGCTCCGGCCGCCTCGCGCCGTGGCTGCTGACCGCCATGCTGCTGGGCGCGCTGGCGCGGGGCGCGCTCGCCGCCGCGCCGACGCTCGAATGCGCCGACGCGCGCGCAGCCACGCCCGACGAGACCGCCCTGCTGGCCGAGATCAATCGCGCCCGCACCGCGCCCGCCGCCTATGCCCGGGTGCTGGCGCGGCGCCTGGACGCGTTGCAAGCCGACGGCACCTTCGTCGCCGATGGCCGGCGCTGGGGCACGCTCGAGGGCCGCCCGGCGATCGAGAAGGCCGTGGCGGCGCTGACCGCGCAGGCGCCGCTGCCCGCGCTGGCCGGGTCGGCCTGCCTGTCGGACGCGGCGCGCGAGCATGTTGCCGAGCAGAGGCCTGCGGGCGGCAGTGGGCACCTCGGGCGCGACGGCAGCCACCCCTCGGATCGCGCCACGCGCCACCTCTCGGGCACCGCGTATTGCGGCGAGGACTTGGGCTACGGCTTTCGCGACCCGGCCGAAATCGTCGCCCTGCTGCTGATCGACGACGGCGTGCCCTCGCGCGGCCACCGCGCGAACCTGCTCAATCGCGACTTCAGGAGCGTGGGCCTGGCGATCGGACCCCATGCCGTCGACGGCTGGATGGCCGACATCCTGCTGTGCCTCGACGAGGTGCGGCTGCGCTAGTGCAGTGTTCCACGCTATGCGGAACATAAAACCGCGCCTTTGCCGCCCTAGCCCGGATGTTTCATGAGTGCCGTACTGGATGAGGTCAGGGCCCGATTTTGGCGACCCGAGTGACGATTTGAAGCGGATTCCGGGCTATTGCTGCGCCGTACGTCGCTGAC
>JAGWVB010000217.1 GCA_018971105.1 Burkholderiales bacterium | reverse complement strand
GCGCCGCTCGATGCGCGCGATGAGGGCGCCGAGCTCGTCGCGCGAGGCGTGCGCCGCCTGCTCGCGCTCGCGCACCAGCGCCAACAGCGGGTCGGGCTCCTCGACCGGATAGAGGTCGAACACGAGCCGGTACTGGTACGGCCGCACCGGCGCGAGCGCGAACTGCTGCGGCCGCACCGGCTGCTTGAGGTCGAACACCAGGCGCACGACGCGCGGCTGGTACTGGCCGACGCGCACGCCGGCGATGTAGGGGTCGTCGGGCCGCACCTGGCCGACGAGTTCGCGCAGCGCCGGGCTCAGTTCGAGGCCGTCGAGGTCGACGACGAGACGGTAGGGCGCCGCGGTGAGCAGGTGCTGCGCGGCCAGCGGCTGGTCCGATTCGATCGTCACCCGCGTGTAGTCGTGCGCCGGCCACAGCCGCACGGCGACGATGGTGGCGCCGCGCGCGAGCTGCGGCGCCGCGAGCAGCAGCACGAGCGAGCGGCGCAGCGCGGCGCGGCGCGGCAGCGTCATGGCAGCAGCTCCAGGCCGCGCGGCGTCCCGGCATCGAGGCGCACGGCGCGCGCGTCGGCCGCGCCGACGGCCTCGATGTGCAGCGCGAGATCGGGCCGCGGCAGCAGCGCGGCCGCATGCTCGGGCCATTCGGCGATCTTCAGACCCGGCGCGGCGTAGAGGTCGCGCAGCCCGGCATCGGCCCATTCACGCGCGTCGTCGAAGCGGTAGAAATCGAAGTGCGAGATCACGAGCCCCGGCAGCTCGTAGCTCTCGAGCACGGCGTAGGTCGGGCTCTTGATGCGGCCGCCGACGCCGAGCGCGCGCAGCAGGTGGCGCACGAAGGTCGTCTTGCCGGCGCCCAGCGCGCCGTGCAACTCGATGCAGGCGTTGCCGATCCCGGGCCGGCGTGCCAGCGCCGCGGCGCAGGCGGCGCAATCCGCCTCGTCGGCCCAGAACAGACGGCGGCTTCCTAGAATCGGCGGATGGACGGCGAGAAGCAGGTCGGGCATCGGATCGACGCGCAGGCGCTGTGGCGACAACTGCAGGGCTGGGCGCGCGAGCTCGGATTCTCCCAGATCGGCGTCGCGAGCCCCGATCTTTCGAGCGCCGAACCCGGGCTGCTGGCCTGGCTCGATGCCGGCTTCCACGGCGGCATGGGCTATATGGCGGCGCATGGCCTGCGGCGCGCGCGGCCGGCCGAGCTCGTCCCCGGCACGCTGAGCGTGATCAGCGCGCGCATGGACTACCTGCCGCGCGACCTCGGCGCCGCGGCGCGCGGCGCGGACGACGGCAGCGGCGTCGACTGGATCGCCGCCGAGGCCGCCGCGCAGGCCGATCCGCAGCGCGCCGTGATCTCGATCTATGCCCGCGGACGCGACTACCACAAGGTGCTGCGCCGGCGCCTGCAGACGCTGGCCGAGCGGCTCGCGGCCGCGGTCGGCCCGTTGGGCCATCGCGTGTTCACCGATTCGGCGCCCGTGCTCGAGGTCGAGATCGCCGCCCGCGCCGGCCTGGCCTGGCGCGGCAAGCACACGCTGGCGCTGGCGCGCGAGGGCGGTTCGATGTTCTTCATCGGCGAGGTCTATGTCGACATCGCGCTGCCGCCGACGGCGCCGGTCCAGGCCCATTGCGGCAGTTGCAGCGCGTGCATCGCCGCCTGCCCGACGCGCGCCATCGTCGCGCCGTACCGGCTCGACGCGCGGCGCTGCATCAGCTACCTGACGATCGAGCATGAGGGGCCGATCCCGGTCGAGCTGCGCGCGCCGATGGGCAACCGCATCTACGGCTGCGACGACTGCCAGCTGTGCTGCCCCTGGAACAAGTACGCGCGGCGCTCCGCGCTGCCCGACTTCGATGTGCGCGAGCGCTTCGACGCGGTCACGCTGCTCGAACTCTGGCGCTGGGACGAGGCCGAATTCCTGCGCCGCACCGAGGGCAGCGCGATCCGCCGCATCGGCATCGCGCGCTGGCGCCGCAACCTCGCCGTCGCGCTCGGCAACGCCGCCCGCGCGAGCGGCGACGCGCGCATCGCGCCCGCGCTGGCTGCCGCGCTGCCGGCGGCCGACGGGCTGCTGCGCGAGCACATCGAATGGGCGCTGGCGCAGGCGCCCGCGCAGGCGTGCGCACAGGTACCCGCCCGGGTGCCCGCCCAGGTGCCCGCCCAGGTGCCCACCCAGGTGCCCACTCAGGTGCCGACGGCGTGCCAGGCCGCGAGCCAGAGCGGGATCGAGGCCATGCCCAGCAGCGTCGACAGCGAGACCAGGCCGGCGGCGTAGGCGCCATGCCCGCCCATGCGCACCGCGAGCACGTAGGCGCTGGACGCCGTGGGCATCGCGCCGAAAGCCATCAGCACCGCCTGCTGCGCCGGCGCGAGCGGCAGCTGCGTGACCATCGCGAGCGCCAGCGCCGGCAGCAGCGCATGGCGGATCGCCATCAGCGCCGCCGCCAGCCCCGGCCCCTCGCCGAGCGCGCCGATGCGGATGCCGGCCCCCACCGCCATCAGCCCCAAGGGCAGCGCCGCCGTCGACAGCCGCGCGAGCGTCGTCGCCGCCAGTGCGGGCAGCGGCAGGTCGAGCGCACGCCAGGCGAGCCCGGCCAGGCTGGCGAGGATGAGCGGGTTGCGCGCGAGTTCGCGCAGCACGGGGTGGCCGCCCTGGCGCGCCAGCGGCCAGACGGCGGCGACATTGGCCAGCGGCACGCAGGTCGCGACGAGCATCGCCATCGAGGCCAGGCCGCGCGTGCCGGCCAGGCGCTCGGCCAGCGCCAGCGCGACGTAGGTATTGAAGCGGTAGGCGGTCTGCGCGCCGGCCGCGTGCAAGCGCGGGTCCACGCGCGGCCACCCGCGCAGCGCGCTCGCCGCGGCGATGCCGGCGGCGGTGAGCGCGAGTCCGGCGCCCGCCAGCCGCGCCATGCTCGCCGGATCCCAGGCGCTGCGCGCCACCGAGTTGAACAGCAGCGCCGGGAACAGCAGGAAATAGACGAGCCGTTCGACGCCGTCCCACAGCGGCCGGTTCAGCGCCGTGTAGCGGCAGACGAGCCAGCCCAGCGCGATGAGCGCGAAGTCCGGCAGCAGCAACCAGGTGTCGTTCATGCGTCCGATGTCCATGCGTGCCGCCGCTGCGGCTATAACCGGCGGTGCTTCCCGCCCGCCCCCAAACGAAGATGCCCACCGCGACCCCGACCCTGGCCCGGCGCAGGACGATCCAGGCCCGGCGCCGGCCTGCCGACCCGGCCCGCGCCGTAGGCTACCCGATGCGGGTCGGTCGCCGCGCCGCACCCGCTGCGCGCGCCGCCGCACGCGGCGCCATCGCCGGCCGCGGCGCGCGGCCGCAGTGATGTGCACGTGAACGCGCCGCTGCCCGAGGCCAGCCAGGCCGCGATCGACCGCTTCGTCGACGCGCTGTGGATCGAGGACGGTCTCGCGAGCCCGACGCTGGCCGCCTACCGGCGCGACCTCCTGCTGTACGCGCGCTGGCTCGCCGGGACGCAGGGTCGCGAGCTCGACGCCAGCGCCGAGAGCGACCTGCTGGCCTACATGGCCGCGCGCCACGCGGCCACGCGCGCGACGACGGCGAACCGGCGCCTGACGGTGTTCAAGCGCTATTTCCGCTGGGCCGTGCGCGAGCACCGCGTCGGCGCCGATCCGACGCTGCGCCTGCTCGCCGCGCGCATGCCGCTGCGCCTGCCCAAGGCGCTCAGCGAGGCGCAGGTCGAGGCCCTGCTCGCCGCCCCCGACCCCGGGCAGCCGCTGGGCCTGCGCGACCGCGCGATGATCGAGCTGATGTACGCCAGCGGGCTGCGCGTGAGCGAGCTCGTGGGCCTGCACACGGTCCAGCTCGGGCTCAACGAGGACGTGGTGCGCGTGCGCGGCAAGGGCGCGCGCGAGCGCCTCGTGCCCTATGGCGCCGAGGCCGCGGCCTGGCTGCGGCGCTACCTCGAGCAGGCGCGCGCGGCCATCCTCGCCGGCCAGACGAGCGAGGCGCTGTTCGTGACGCGCCTGGGCGCCGGCATGACGCGCCAGATGTTCTGGCGCCTGATCAAGCGCTACGCCGCGGCGGCCGGCATCGACGCGCCGCTCTCGCCGCACACGCTGCGCCACGCCTTCGCGACCCATCTGCTCAACCATGGCGCCGACCTGCGCGCGGTGCAGATGCTGCTGGGGCATGCCGACATCGCGACGACGACGATCTACACCCATGTCGCGCGCGAGCGGCTGCGCCAGCTCCATGCGCGGCATCACCCGCGCGGCTGAGGGATCGCGCCGCTGCAGGCGCCGGCGCGCGCGGCGCGCCGCCTCAGCCGTCGATGGCGATGACCTCGGTCGGCGTGCGCGTGCACACCGTGGGGATCCTCTCGGCGCGCACGAGGGCGATCAGGCGCTCGGCGTCCTCGGCGCTGACGATGAACTCGACCATCATCGGCAGCACCTCGGGCAGCTCGAAGAAGCGCTGCTCGTGCACGACGCCGTGGCGGCCGTAGCCGGCCACGGCGAGGAAGGCCGATCCGCCCTGGATGCCGATCTCCTTGGCGCGCTCGAGCAGCCATTCGAACAGCGGCACCGGGCCGTGCCGGCGCGGCTGGTGGACGTAGAAACGCAGCGCGACAGCGTTCATCGGCGGACTCCCGGACCGCGGCGGAGGCGCCGCGTCGAACTCGGGGAAGAATACAGCGCAATCGGCGCCGCCAGCCCGGCGCGCCGCCACCGATCCCACGGGAGTCCACCCCATGCTCAGGAGCCAGGCCCTGCAGGCGCTGCTGATCGCCGACCCCGACCGCAAGGCGCTCGCGGTGCGGGCCCTCGACGCGGCCGCGCCGCTGGACGCCGCCGCCACGCTGGCCGAGCCGGCCGGCATCCCGGGCCGCGGCGCGCGGCCGCCGCTGGTGCCGCATGCGCAGCTCGCGCGCCGCTCGATGGCCAGCGCCGCGGGGCGCGCTGCGCTCATCCACGCACTCGCGCACATCGAGGCGAATGCGGTGAACCTCGCGCTCGACATCGTCTGGCGCTTCGCCGGCATGCCCGCGGCCTTCTACCGCGACTGGATCGTCGTCGCGCAGGAGGAGGCGCTGCATTACACGCTGCTGCGCGAGCACCTGCGCACGCTGGGCCATGGCTACGGCGACTTCCCGGCCCACGACGCGCTGTGGGAGATGGCCGCGCAGACGCGTCACGACCTGCTCGCGCGCGTGGCGCTGGTGCCGCGCACGCTGGAGACGCGCGGGCTCGACGCCACGCCGCCGCTGCGGGCCAAGCTGGTCAAGGCCGGCGACGCGCGCGCGGGCGCGATTCTCGACCTGATCCTGCGCGACGAGATCGGCCATGTCGCGCTCGGCAACCGCTGGTTCCGCTGGCTCTGCGCCGAACGCGGACTCGATCCGATCGCGGCCTATGCCGAACTCGCCGCGCGCCACCACGCGCCGCGGCCGCGCGGGCCCTTCAATCTCGAGGCGCGGCGTGCGGCCGGCTTCACCGAGGACGAACTCGAGGCGCTGCAACCCGACGCGGCCGCGCCCGGCGCGCGGCGCCGTCTCTAGAATCGCCGGGTACGCAGACGCGGAGCATCGATGGCCATCTACCAGCTCGGGGACGACGTGCCCGATATCGCCCCCACCGCCTGGGTCGCCGACAGCGCCCAGGTCATCGGCCGCGTGCGCCTGGCCGAGGGCGTCAACGTCTGGCCCGGCGCGGTACTGCGCGGCGACCATGAATGGATCACGATCGGCGCGCGCAGCAACGTCCAGGACGGCTGCGTGCTGCACACCGACGAGGGCTGGCCGCTGACGCTGGGCGAGGGCGTCACCGTCGGCCACCAGGCCATGCTGCACGGCTGCAGCGTCGGCGACGGCGCGCTGATCGGCATCCAGGCCGTCGTCCTCAACGGCGCGCGCATCGGCCGCAACGGCCTCGTCGGCGCTTGCGCGCTCGTCACCGAGGGCAAGGAGTTTCCCGACAACTCGCTCATCCTGGGCAGCCCCGCGAAGGCGGTGCGCGTGCTCGACGCGCAGCAGATCGCGCTCATGCGCGCCGGCGCCGACCACTATGTCCACAACGCCGAGCATTACCGCCGCACGCTGAAGAAGCTGGCCTGATGTCGGAGCTGTCGAAGTTCCTGTTCGAGGGGCTGCCGGTGCGCGGCATGGTGGTGCGGCTGACCGATGCCTGGGTCGAACTGCTGGCGCGCCGCGCCGGGCTCGGCGCGCACGAGCCGGCGGTGCGTGCGCTGCTGGGCGAGATGTCCGTCGCCGCGCTGCTGATGCAGGCCAACATCAAGTTCGACGGCGCGCTCGTGCTGCAGCTGCATGGCGACGGCCCGGTCAAGCTCGCGGTGGCCGAGGCCCAGCCCGAGCTGACCTTCCGCGCCACCGCCAAGGTCGTTGGCGCGGTGAGCGAGGGCGCCGGGCTGGAGGCGCTGCTCAACGTCCGCGGCCAGGGCCGCTGCGCGATCACGCTCGACCCGCGCCTGCGCAAGCCCGGCCAGCAGCCCTACCAGGGCGTCGTGCCGCTGCACGGCGACCGGCGCGAACCGCTGCAGCAGCTCGCGCAGGTGATCGAGCATTACATGCTGCAGTCCGAGCAGCTCGACACGCGGCTCGTGCTCGCCGCCGACGACCGCGTCGCCGCCGGACTGCTGATCCAGCGCCTGCCGCTGCCCGGTGCCGGCCTGCGCGACGAGGACGAGATCGGGCGCAACGAGGACTTCAACCGCATCGCGCTGCTGGCGGCCACGCTCACGCGCGAGGAACTGCTGCAGCTGCCGCCGCGCGAACTGCTGCGGCGCCTGTTCCACGAGGAGACGCTGCGGCTGTTCCCGAGCCAGCAGCCGCGCTTCGCCTGCAGCTGCTCGCGCGAACGCGTCGCCGGCATGCTGCGCGGGCTCGGGCGCGAGGAGATCGAGGCGCTGATCGCCGAACGCGGCGAGGCCGAGGTCGGCTGCGACTTCTGCGGCCTGCAATACCGCTTCGACCCGATCGACGCTGCCGGCCTCTTTCAGCCCGTGCGCGACCGGCCGCCGGCCTCGTCGGGATTGCAATAGATCACCATTCCTAGGGCGGGGGCGCGACGCCGCGGGCGGTCCTAGGATCGCGCCGATCCGGCCACGCCACGCCCCCATGAACCGATACCCCTCCGCCCGCCTGCGCCCGCTGGCGCTCGCATCGACGCTGTGGCTCGGCGCCTGCGCGAGCCCGCCCGCGCCGCCGCCGCCACCGCCCTACCGCGGTCCGACGCTGCAGATCGAACAGCTGGACCGCGGCGTCATGCTCGTGCTGCCCAGCAGCGTGCTGTTCGACGTCAACCAGGCCAGCTTCAAGGCCGACGCGGCCAAGCCCTACCTCGACCGCGTCGCCGACCTGCTGATGCGCAAGACCCGGCACCGGGTCTCGGTCGAGGGGCACACCGATTCCGACGGCACCGAGGCGCACAACCAGGCGCTGTCCGAGGCGCGCGCCGAGTCGGTCGCCGAGGCCCTGGTCGCGCGCGGCGTCGACCGCAGCCGCATCGTCACCGTCGGCTACTCGTTCAACCGCCCGGTGGCGTCGAACGCGACCGAGGACGGCAAGCGGCTGAACCGCCGCGTCGAGATCATCGTTCTCGGCGAGAAGGTCGCCACGCTCACCGCGGGCGAGCCGCCGGGCGCCTTCGAATCGGCCTGGGCCCGGCTCAAGCGGCTGGTCGACGAGGGACGGGTGCAGCCCGTCAAGCCGGCCGCGGCGGCGCCGCG
>JAGWVB010000216.1 GCA_018971105.1 Burkholderiales bacterium | reverse complement strand
TCGAGCGGCGGCCGCGGCGGTTCGCGCCGCGCCTGCGGCGCCGGCAGGCGGCCGGCGAGCAGCGCGTCGCCGAGCGCGTCGACATCGTCGGCGAGCGCACGCAGCAGCGCCTGCAGCGCCGCCAGCGTGTCGTCGTGCTCGTGGCGGTCCTGCACCGCATCGAGGTCGAGTTCGCAGGCCAGCAGGTGGTCGCGCAGGTCCAGCACCTGCATCAGGATGCCGGCCAGGCGCTGGCGCTGCGGCGTGCGCGGCGATTCGAGCAGGATGTCGCGCGCGGCCTGCAGCTGATCGGCGAGCGCGGCCTGGCGGCGCAGGATCTCGCCCAGCGGCCGCGTCGGCGTCGCCGCCGCGGCCAGGAACTGCGCCGCCTGCGCGCGCATCAGGCCGGCGGCGGCGTAGAGCGTGTCGGCGAGCATCTGCACGCGGTAGCGGGCGTTCAGCAGCAGGTTGGCCGCCGTCGCCCAGAGCAGATAGGCGGCGGCGCCGCCGGCGAAGGCGAGCGTGCTCGACAGCGGCGTGCCCTGGGCGCCGTGCTGCGTCACCGCGAGCGCGAAGACGAGCGCGAACATCGCCGAGACGGCGATCGGCAGGCCGCGCTTGCCCCAGGCGGCGCCGAGGAAGGCGCAGAAGGTGGCCGGCACCAGCAGCAGCCCGAGTGCGAGCGGCGACGCGTGCAGCAGCCGCACGGCGAGGAACAGCGGCACGCCGACGACGAGCGCCGGCAGCAGGTGCCAGAACTTGCCGCGCTTGGGCGCGGCCTGGTCGGGCGGGATGCAGCAGATGATGCCGACCGACGCCGATGCCGACGCCACGGGTCCGAACACGAGGTGCACGGCGCCCGAGATCAGCAGCAGCCCGAGCGCCGCCGCGGCGCCGTTGGCGACGTAGTAGCTCAGCAGCGCGCGCCACAGGGGCCGCGCGCGCGCATCGGTGGGGATCGGGATCTGCATCGGCCGCCGATTCTCGGCCATCGCCGGGCCGCGGAGCCGCGGCGGCGCCGGCCGGGCATGCTTCAGGCCAGGCCGCGCACGGCCTCGATGGCTTCCTCGATGCGGTCGACGGCATGCACCGTCAGCCCCTCGATCGGCTTCTTCGGCGCGTTCGCGCGCGGCACGACGGCGACGCTGAAGCCGAGCTTGGCGGCCTCGCGCAGCCGTTCCTGGCCGCGCGGCGCCGGCCGCACCTCGCCGGCGAGGCCGACCTCGCCGTAGGCGATGAAGCCGCGCGGCAGCGCGCGGCCGCGCAGGCTGCCGTGGATCGCCAGCAGCACCGCGAGGTCGGCCGCCGGCTCGGCGATGCGCACGCCGCCGACGGCGTTGACGAACACGTCCTGGTCCATGCAGGAGACGCCGGCATGGCGGTGCAGCACGGCCAGCAGCATCGCCAGGCGGTCGCGGTCGAGGCCGACCGAGAGCCGACGCGGGCTCGGGCCGCCGCTGTCGACGAGGGCCTGGATCTCGACCAGCAGCGGCCGCGTGCCCTCGAGCGTGACGAGCACGCAGCTGCCGGGCACCGGCTCGCCATGCGTCGAGAGGAAGATCGCGCTCGGGTTGCTGACGCCCTTGAGGCCGCGCTCGGTCATCGCGAAGACGCCGATCTCGTTCACGGCGCCGAATCGGTTCTTGATCGCGCGCACGAGGCGGAAGCTGCTGTGCGTGTCGCCCTCGAAATACAGCACCGTGTCGACGATGTGCTCGAGCACGCGCGGCCCGGCGAGCGCGCCCTCCTTCGTCACATGGCCGACGAGGACGACGGCGCAGCCGCGCGTCTTCGCCAGCCGGGTCAGCTGGGCCGCGCATTCGCGCACCTGGGCCACCGAGCCCGGGGCCGAGGTCAGCTGCTCGGAATAGACGGTCTGGATCGAGTCGATGACGCAGAAGTCGGGCGCCTCGGCCTCGATCGCGGCGGCGATCTTCTCGAGCTGGATCTCAGCCAGCACGCGCACGCGCGTGCCGGCCAGGCCGAGCCGGTGCGCGCGCAGCGCGATCTGCGCGCCGCTCTCCTCGCCGGTGACGTAGAGCACCTTCATCTGCGCCGACAGCGCGTCGACGGCCTGCAGCAGCAGCGTGCTCTTGCCGATGCCGGGGTCGCCGCCGATGAGCACGACGGCGCCCTCGACGATGCCGCCGCCGAGCACGCGGTCGAGCTCCTCCTGGCCGGTCGGCGTGCGCGCGACGTCGGCGGCCGCTATCTCGGACAGCGTGGCCACCGGCTGGCTGCGCGCCAGGGCCTGGAAGCGGCCGTTGCGCGTATGGCCGGCCGGCTCGGCCACCGTCTCGTCGAGCGTGTTCCAGGCCTTGCAATGCGGGCATTGGCCCAGCCACTTGGCATTCGTGCCACCGCATTCGCGGCAGGTGTAGGTGGTCTTGGCCATTCAGCCGCGCTCGATGGCTGCGCCGAAGGCCCGGTGGCTCGCCTTCAGTGACGGCGAACAGGGGGCGCGAGGGGATTCCATGGCACCGATCGTAGACCGGCACCGGGTCCGCCCGCGGACCCGGTGCCGAGGACCCGGACTTGCGGCAATGGGCCGCCGCGCAGACGCTGCGCGGAGGGATTCGACCTATCCCTCTGGCTAAAGAGGTCTCTCTGAATTTTTGACAAGCCATCACAGATACCAACGGATGGTTTGTCAAAAACATATTTGAAATCAAGAACTTGAGTTGATGCTCAAGCCCGGCACAAGGTTTGCTTCAAAGCCTGCAAGCTTGCATGCCTGGCAAGCCGTTCTCACACCTCAGGAGTTCCCCCATGTTGAAAATCACGACTGCCGCCCTCGCGACGCTGACCGCCTTCGCCGCCCATGCCAGCACGGTCAGCTACAGCTTTCAAGATCCGCTCGCCAAGACTGAAATCAATCAGTCCGGCAATCTGAATCTGTTCGACAGCACGCTCGGCACCTTGACCGGAGCGACGCTGACGCTGGACGGTGCCAACTCGACGACCTTCACGCTGACCAACACTTCGGCCACCGCCGTCACCGTCAAGGCGCAAGGCGAAACCGACCTCTCCTTCAACAGCACCTTGGCCCAGCTCGATGCCTTGATGCAGCCCAGCAATCCGCTCATCCTGCTCGACCCTCTGGTGACGGAGACGCTGGCCGTCGGCGCGTCCTATTCGACCCCCAGCCCCCTGACCGCCCTCGCGAATCCGAATTTCGATCTGAGCAGCATCCTCAGTGACCTCAGCGTCGGCGGCGGTGGCACCTTCGGGTTGAGCTGCAGCTCGGCCACCTATCTGAATCTGAAGGTCACCGGCGGCAATGTCTCGGATAACCAGACGACCCAGGCCAGCTGCGGCGCATCGATCACCTACACCTACACCCAGGCTGCGCCGCCGGCCGCCGTTCCGGAACCCGGCTCGCTGGCCCTGGTCGGCGCCGCGCTGGCCGGCATCGCGCTGGCCGTGCGCCGCCGGGCCTGATCCCGAACGCAGCGGGCCCAGCCCCGCGGCAGCGCATTGCTGCCTTGGCCCGACCGCCCCGCGATCGGGCCGTTTCGTTCGTTCCGTACAGCCGTTGCGGCTCAGTCCCCCACGCGCTGCCGCCCGGCCTTCACCGCGCCGCGCCGCGCCTTGCCCTCGAGCCGCCGCTGCTTCGACGCCCGCGTCGGCTTGGTCGCGCGGCGCGGGCGCTCGGGTTCCGCGGCCGCGTCGACCAGCGCCTGCAGGCGCAGCAGCGCATCGGCCTGGTTGCGCGGCAGGCTGCGGTGGTTGCCGGCCTTGATGACGACGATGCCGTCGCCGCTGATGCGCTGGTCGGGCTGCGCGAGCAGGCGCTGCTTGACCGCATCGGGCAGCGAGGAGGCGCCGATATCGAAGCGCAGCTGGGCCGCACTCGACACCTTGTTCACGTTCTGCCCGCCCGGACCCTGGGCACGGACGGCGCTGAACTCGACCTCGTCGCGCGCGACGGCGCAGCGCGGCGGCCTCATCCCTCGGCACGCAGCGGCACGCGCGGCGCGACGGCGCACATGAGCTCGTAGCCGACGGTGCCGGCGGCGTGCGCGACCTCGTCGATCGCGAGCACCGAGCCCTGCGGGCCGCGGCCCCACAGCGTGACCTCGCTGCCGCTGGCCGCGTGCGGCACCGGCGTCAGGTCGACCGCGATCATGTCCATCGAGACGCGGCCCACGGTGGTCGTGCGCACGCCGTCGACGAGCACCGGCGTGCCGGTGCCGGCATGGCGCGGATAACCGTCGGCGTAGCCGCAGGCGACGATGCCGATGCGCTGCGCGCCCGCGGCGCGGTAGCGGCTGCCGTAGCCGACGCTGTCGCCGGCCTGCAGCGACTGCACCGCGATCAGCCGCGAGCGCAGCGTCATCGCCGGCCGCAGGTCCCAGTGGCGGATGTCGTGCGCCGGGTAATCCGGCGCGCTGCCGTAGCACAGGATGCCGGCGCGCACCCAGTCGCCGCGCGCGCCGTGGCGCAGGATGGCGGCGCTGTTGGCGACGCTGCGCTCGCCCGGCAGGTCGCGCGTCGCGGCCTCGAAAGCCTCGAGCTGGTGCGCGATGCCGCGCTCGCCGTCGGCGTCGGAGAAGTGGGTCGCGAACGAGATCTCGTCGACCTGGGGCAGCGCCGCCAGCCGCGCCCAGGCGCTACGGCAGCTGCCGGGCGTGAAGCCGAGCCGGTTCATGCCGGTGTTGATCTTCAGGAACACGCGGTGCGGCTGCTGCGTCTTGTGCGCGGCCAGCCAGTCGATCTGTTCGGCGCTGTGCACCATGTGCCACAGCTGCAGGCGCGAGCACAGCTCGAGGTCGCGCGGCTCGAACACGCCCTCGAGCAGCAGGATGGGGCCGCGCCAGCCCAGCGCGCGCACGCGCTCGGCCTCGGCGAGGTCGAGCAGCGCGAAGCCGTCGGCGCCGCGCAGGCCGGCGTAGGCGAGCTCGATGCGGTGGCCGTAGGCGTCGGCCTTGACGACGGCCCAGACGCGCGCGTCGGGCGCGGCGGCGCGCGCGCGGCCCAGGTTGTGGGCGAGGGCCGCAGGATGGACGAGGGCTTCGACGGGACGCGGCATGGGGCTGGCTCGGTGGCTCGCGCCGCATTCTGCCAGCCGCGGCCTGCATGCTATAACCCCCCGCCCCTGACGATTTGGAGACTCCGCGCCGGCCGCTGGCCCGTAGCCGTGGCGCACACGACGCGATGAAAAAAGGCTTTTCCATCATCATGGCGGCGCAGTTCTTCAGCTCGCTGGCCGACAACGCGTTGCTGGTGGCGGCCATCGAATTGTTGAAACTGCACGGCGCACCGACCTGGCAGGTGCCGGCGCTGGCGCCGATGTTCGCGCTCTTCTACGTCGTGCTCGCCCCCTTCGTCGGCGCCTTCGCCGATGCCGTGCCCAAGGGCCGGGTGATGTTCGCGAGCAATGCGGTGAAGATCGTCGGCTGCGCGATGATGCTCGTCGGCGTGCAGCCGCTGCTGGCCTACGCCATCGTCGGCCTCGGCGCGGCGGCCTACTCGCCCGCCAAGTACGGCATCCTGACCGAGCTGCTGCCGCCCTCGCAGCTGGTGCGCGGCAACGGCTGGATCGAGGGTCTGACGGTGGGCTCGATCATCCTCGGCATCCTGCTCGGCGGCCAGCTCGTGGGGCCGCGGCTGGCGCCGATGCTGCTGCGCTTCGACATGCCCTACATCGACACCGGCGTCGACAACCCGCCCGAGGCGGCGATCTGCGTCATCGTCGTGTTCTACGTCATCGCCGCGATCTTCAACCTGCGCATCCCGCGCACCGACTCGCCGCTGCAGCCGCTGCGCGGCGGCTTCGCGGCGCTGGTGCGCGACTTCGCGCAATGCAACGCGCGGCTGTGGGCCGACAAGCTGGGCCAGATCACGCTCGCGACGACGACGCTGCTGTGGGGCATCTTCAGCAACCTGCGCGTGATCGTCTTCGCCTGGGCCGCGGCGGCGCTGGGCTACGGCACGACGCAGGCGTCCAACCTCGCCGGCATCGTCATCGTCGGCTCGGTCATCGGCGCGGTGACGGCGTCGGCGACGATGAAGCTCGACCGCGCCACCGCCGTCATCCCCCTGGGCATCGGCGTGGGTTTCCTGATGATCGGCCTGAACCTGCTCACGAACGTCTGGATCGCGGCGCCCTTCCTCGTGCTGCTCGGCGCCGTCTGCGGCTTCCTCATCGTGCCGATGAACGCGCTGCTACAGCATCGCGGCCACAACCTGATGGGCTCGGGACGCTCGATCGCGGTGCAGAACTTCAACGAGCAGGCCTGCATCCTGGGCACCGGCGCGTTCTATGCCGGGATGACGCGCTTCGGCCTCTCGGCCTTCGGCGCGATCGCGATCTTCGGCCTCACCGCGGCGGCGATCATGGAGCTGATCCGGCGCTGGCATCGGCACAACGGCATCGTCCATCGCGAGGAAGTCGAGCGGCTGCTGGCGATCGCCCGCAATGAAGACGACTAGGCCGGGCGCGGCGCCCGTCCTCGGACTGCTGGCCAACGCCTTCGTCTGGGGCGTGTCGTGGTGGCCTTTCCGCCGTCTCGAGGCGCTCGGGCTGCACCCGCTGTGGGCGACGGCGCTGATCTACGCCGGCACGCTCGCCGTGCTCACGCTGTGGAACCGGCGCGCCTGGGCGCAGCTGCTCGGCACGCCGTCGCTGTGGCCGCTGGTGCTTGCCGCGGGCGCGACCAACGCCTGCTTCAACTGGGCCGTGACGACGGGCGATGTCGTGCGCGTCGTGCTGCTGTTCTACCTCATGCCGCTGTGGGCCGTGCTGCTGGCGCGCTGGCTGCTGGGCGAGCGGTTGAGCGCGCGCGCGCTGATCCAGGTCACGCTGGCGCTGGCCGGCGCCGTCACCGTGCTGTGGCGCGCCGATGCCGGCGCCTGGCCGCTGCCGCGCACGCTGCCGGAGTGGCTCGGGCTCGTCGGCGGCTTCAGCTTCGCGCTCAACAACGTGCTGCTGCGGCGCGAGGCGGCACGGCCCTCGGCCGCGGTGGCGCTGGCGATGTTCGGCGGCGGCGCCCTCGTCTCGGGCGCGATCGCGCTCGCCGGCGGCATCGCGCTGCCGGCGCCGCGCGCGGACGGGCTGGCCTGGATCGCGGCGCTGGCGCTGGCCTTCCTCGGCGGCAACCTCGCGCTGCAGTACGGCGCGGCGCGGCTGCGCGCCGGCGCGACCGCGGTCATCATGCTGACCGAAGTGCTGTTCGCATCGGGCTCGGCGATCGCGCTCGGCGCCGGCCAGCTGAGCTGGCCGATCGCCTGCGGCGGCGCGCTCATCGTCGGCGCCGCGCTGCTCGCCGGGCACGCATGAGCGCCGCTCAGACCGCGCCCAGGCCGGCCTGCAGCTTCACCGGCACCTTCAGCCCCTGGCGCCGCAGCAGCCGCGCGAGTTCGATCTCGTCCAGCGGCTTGCCGAGGTAGGCGTCGCAGCCGGCGAGCGCGCCGCGCACGCGGTCGAGCTCGCTCTGGTGCACGGTGACCATGATCACCAGCGTCGAGACCGCCGCCGGCAGGCGCTTGATCTGCTGGCACAGCGCCAGCCCGTCGAGCTCGCTCGCGTCGCCGAGCTCGAGGTCGAGGAAGACATAGTCGTAGCTGCGCCGGCCCAGCAGTTCCAGCGCCTGCGTGCTGGTCGAGACGCGATCGACGCGCAGGCCCCAGGGCTTGAGCCGGGTCTCGAGGTAGCGCTGCGCGATCTGGCTGTCGTCGACGACGAGCACGCGCGGCGGCGCCGCCGCCGGCGTCGCGGCCGGCGCCGAGGGCT
>JAGWVB010000215.1 GCA_018971105.1 Burkholderiales bacterium | reverse complement strand
CTGGACTTCTGGGCCATGGGGCGCGAGGCCGAGGTCGTGAGCCGGCTGCTGCCGGCGTTTCACGCCCGCCACCCCGACATCGAGGTGCGGGTGCAGCAGCTGCCCTGGAGCGCGGCGCATGAAATGCTGCTCACCGCCTATGCCGGCGACGCCTTGCCCGACCTGTGCCAGCTCGGCAACACCTGGCTGCCCGAATTCGCCGCGCTCGACGCGCTGGTGCCGCTCGACGGCCGCGTCGCCGCCGCGGCGATCGACCTCGGCGACTATTACGCCGGCGTGCTGGACACGAACCGCATCGCGACGCGCCGCGGCAGCGCCCTCTACGGCCTGCCCTGGTATGTCGACACGCGGCTGCTGTTCTATCGCAGCGACCTGCTGCGCGACGCCGGCCACGCGCAGCCGCCGCAGACCTGGGACGCCTGGATGGACGCGATGCGCGCCATCCGGCGGCGCGGCGGCACCGGCCATTACGGCGCGCTGCTGCCGCTCAACGAACCCGATCCGCTGTTCGCGCTCTCGCTCCAGCAGGGCGACGTGCTGGCCGACGGGAATTGCCGCGGCGCCTTCGCGCAGCCGCCGTTCAGGCGCGCGCTCGACTTCTATGCCGGCATCTTCAGCGCCGGCCTGGCGCCGCGCGTGTCGGACACCGAGATCTCGAATGTCTGGGACGAATTCGCGCGCGGCCGGTTCGCCTTCTACATCACCGGGCCCTGGAACATCGGCGAATTCAGGCGCCGGCTGCCGGCGCCGCTGCAGGCCAGCTGGGCCACCGCGCCGCTGCCCGGGCCGCACGGCCCCGGCGTCTCGACGGCGGGCGGCGCCAGCCTCGTGATGTTCAGCCGCTCGCCGCGCCAGGACGCGGCCTGGAAGCTGATCGAATACCTGAGCGAGCCGGCGACGATGGTGCAATTCCACGCCGCCACCGGCGACCTGCCGCCGCGGCGCAGCGCCTGGCGCGCGCCCGAACTGGCCGGCGATGCGCCGTCGCAGGCCTTCGCGCAGCAGCTCGAGCGCGTGCGCGCGGCGCCCAAGATCCCGGAATGGGAGCGCATCTTCCAGGAGATGCAGTTCACGGCCGAGCGCGTCGTGCGCGGCGTGCAGGGCGCCGACGCGGCGACGCGCCAGCTCGACACGCGCGTCGACGCGATCCTCGAGAAGCGGCGCTGGCTGCGCGCGCGCGCGGCGGCCGCATGAAGCGCAGCGGCCTCATCGGATGGGCGCTGGCCGGGCCGGCGCTGCTCGTGATCTTCGTCTTCTTCCTGCTGCCGGTGGCGGGCGGGCTGGCGCTGAGCCTGACCGATTTCGACCTCTACGCGCTCGCCGACCTCTCGACGCTGCGCTTCGTCGGCCTGGGCAACTACGTCCACCTGCTCGGCACGCGGCTGTTCTGGCAGGCGCTGGGCAACACGCTGTATTTCGTCGTCGTCGGCGTGCCGCTGTCGATCGGCCTGTCGCTGGGCGCGGCGCTGCTGCTGAATTCGCGCCTCGCGCGCTGGCAGGCCTTCTTCCGCACGGCGCTGTTCGCGCCGGTGGTGACGACGGTGGTCGCGGTGGCGGTGATCTGGCGCTATCTGCTGCACACGCGCTACGGGCTCGTCAACGAGGCGCTCGGCGCCCTCGGCATCGCGCCGATCGACTGGCTCGGCGATCCGCATTGGTCGATGCCGGCGATCATCCTGTTCGCGGTCTGGAAGAACTTCGGCTACAACATGGTGATCCTGCTCGCGGCGCTGCAGGCGGTGCCGCGCGACCTCTACGAGGCGGCGCGCGTCGACGGCGCCGGCGCCTGGCACCAGTTCAGCGAACTGACGCTGCCGCTGATCCGGCCCACGCTCGTGATGGTCGGCATCATGACGACGGCGGGCTATTTCCAGCTCTTCGCCGAACCCTATGTGATGACGCAGGGCGGGCCGCTGCGCAGCACCGTCAGCGTGCTCTATTTCATGTACGAGGAAGGCTTCCGCTGGTGGAACCTGGGCAACGCCTCGGCCGTGGCCTTCCTGCTCTTCGTCATCATCTTCGCGCTCAGCCTCGTGCTGATGCGCCTGGACCGCGACGACGGCGCCCGGCGACCATGAGCAACCCGCGCCTCGCCGTCTGGATCGTCAACGGCCTGCTCGCCGGGCTGGCCTGCGTGAGCCTGTTCCCGCTGCTGTGGATGCTGTCGGTCTCGTTCATGCCCGCCGGCGCCTCGAGCGCGCTGCCGGTGCCGCTGCTGCCGCACGCGCCGACGCTGGACAACTACCGCATCCTGTTCGGCCGCGTCGGCATGGGGCGCTACGTGCTCAACAGCCTGGGCATCGCGCTCGCGGCGACGGCGATCTCGGTCGCCTTCAACGTCATGGCCGGCTACGCGTTCGCGAAACTGCGCTTCGCCGGGCGCGACGCGATCTTCAAGACGCTGCTGGCCGCGCTCGTGATCCCGGCGCAGGTGGCGATGCTGCCGCTGTTCCTGATGCTCAAGCCGCTGGGCCTGATCAACAGCTACGCCGGCGCCGTGGTGCCGACGATGGCGAGCGTGTTCGGCATCTTCCTCGTGCGCCAGTTCGCGCGCGGCATCCCAGACGACCTGCTCGAGGCGGCGCGCATCGACGGCGCGAGCGAATGGCGCATCTTCGGCCTCATCGTCGTGCCGCTGCTCGCGCCGGTGCTCGCGACGCTGGCGGTGTTCAGCTTCCTCGGCAGCTGGAACGATTTCATGTGGCCGCTCATCGTCCTCACCGACGACGCGCGCCACACCCTGCCGGTGGCGCTGGCCGGGCTCGCGCGCGAGCATGTGCAGGACAACGAGCTGATGATGGCGGGATCGGTCGTCACGGTGCTGCCGGTGCTGCTGCTGTTCCTGGCGCTGCAGCGCCAGTACATGGCCGGCATGCTGGCCGGAAGCGTCAAGGGATGAGGCGCAGCCTGCGCGCGGCGGCCATCGTCGTCTTCGCGCTGCTCGCGGGCGCGGCGCGGGCGGCAGGCGCCGCCGCGCGCTTGATCGACGATTTCAGCGACCCCTCGCGCTGGACCTTGAGCACGACCGACGACGTGCACGCGCGCCTGGCCCGCGCCGACGACGGCGCCGGGCTGTGCGTGGCATTCGATTTCGGCCGCGTCACCGGCGAGGTCACGCTGCGGCGCGAGGTCGCGATCGACTATCCCTCGCATTACGCATTCGCGCTCACCCTGCGCGGCGCGGCGCCGCCGAATGCCTTCCGCTTCAAGCTCCTCGATGCCAGCGGCGACAACGTCTGGTGGGTGAACCGGCCCGATTTCGACTACGACGGGCCGAGCCGCACATTGCGGCTGCGCCAGCGCGACATCGCCTACGCCTGGGGCCCGGCGGCGGACCACCGGCTGCGGCGCAGCGCGGCGCTCGAACTCGTGATCGGCTCGGGCCGCGGCGCGGGCCATGGCCGCGTCTGTTTCGAGCGCCTCGTGCTGCGCGAATTGCCGCCGCCCGACACCCGCCCGCCGCCGCCGCCGCGCCCCGTGCCCGGTCCGGGACTGCTGACGCTGGATTACGGCCGCGAGCGCGAATTCAGCGCGATCGAGATCGACAGTGGCGCGCGCCACCCGGCCGCGGACTACACGATCGAGGCCTCCGACGACGGCAAGCTCTGGCGCACGCTGCGCGTGGTCGAAGGCGCCCGCGGCGCGCGGCAGGACCATTGGCTCGGCGCTTCGACGGCGCGCTATCTGCGCCTGGAAGCGGCACCCGGCGCCGCGGCGGCCGCGCCGCCGTCGGGCATCGAATTGCACAGTCCCGCCGACGTCAACGCCTTCTTTGCCGGACTCGCCGCGCGCGCGCCGCGCGGCGCCTATCCGCGCGCCTATGGCGGCGCGCAGTCGTACTGGACCGTCTTCGGCGTCGACGGCGGCGCCGTCGCGGCGCTGCTGGGCGAGGACGGTCGCGTCGAACCGCTGCCCGGCATCGGCGCCCTCGAGCCGATGCTGGTCGAAGGCGGCCGGGTGCGGGGCTGGGCCGACCTGCGCTACACGCACAGCCTGCTCGACGGCGACCTGCCGATGCCGCGCGTGCACGGGCGCACGGCCGACGGCATCGCGCTCGACATCCAGGCCTTCGGCAGCGGCGGCCCCGCGGCGGCGCAGGCCCTCGTGCGCTACCGCGTCGGCAACCGCACGCGGCGCTGGCGCGACATCACGCTGGCGCTGGCCTGGCGGCCGTTCCAGGTCAACCCGCCGACGCAGTTCCTCGCGCACCCGGGCGGCGTCGTCGAATTGCGCGCGATGGACTGGGACGGCCGCACGCTGCGCATCGACGGCCAGCCGCGCCTGCGGGCCCTGCGCGCGCCCGATGCGGTGCGCATGGCGCCGCAGGCGGCGGGGCCGGTGCCCGACTGGCTGACCGATCCGGCGACGACGACGAACCGCCTGCGCGACGCCGCCGGCCATGCGAGCGCGGCGCTGCTGTACCGACTGCGGCTGGCGCCGGGCGCGACGCGCGAGGTCGACGTGGCGCTGCCGCAATGGGGGCGCACGCAGCCGCCGGCATCGCTGCGGGCCGAGCAGCGCCGCGTAGCCGCGCATTGGCGATCCCGCCTCGACCGCGTGCGCATCACGGGCCCGACGCCGGCGCTGGCGCTGGCGCGCACGCTGCGCGCGTCGCTGGGCCAGATCCTCGTCAACCGCAGCGGCGCCGCGATCCAGCCCGGTGCGCGCGCCTACGCCCGGTCCTGGATCCGCGACGGCGCGCTGACCTCGACGGCGCTGCTGCGGCTGGGCCAGGCCGATGTGGTGCGCGACTTCCTGCGCTGGTACGCGCCGTTCCAGTTCACGAGCGGCAAGATCCCCTGCTGCGCGACGCCGCGCGGCGCCGACCCGGTGCCCGAGAACGACAGCGACGGCGAATTCGCCTATGCCGCCGACGCGCTCTGGAACTACAGCCACGATCTCGCGACGGCGCGCCTGCTCTGGCCCCATGTGCGGGCCGCCGTGAACCATCTCGAGCGCCTGCGCGCGAGCGAGCGCGGCGACGCGAACCGGCAGGGCGAGCGGCGCGCCTATTTCGGCCTGCTGCCGCCGTCGATCAGCCACGAAGGCTATGCCGACAAGCCGGCCTATTCGTACTGGGACGATTTCTGGGCCTCGATCGGCTATCGCGGCGCGGCCGCGCTGGCGCGGGCGCTGGGGCATGACGCCGCCGCCCGGCGCATCGCCGGCGCGCGCGCCGAGTTCGACGCCGACCTCGGCGCATCGCTGCGGCTGGCCGCGGCGATGCATGGGCTGGACCTGCTGCCGGGTTCGGCCGATCGAGGCGATGTCGATCCGACCTCGAGCACCGTCGCGCTGAGCCCGGGCGGCTGGCTCGACCGCGGCGATGCCGATTTCGATGCCCGCGCGCGCCGGACCTTCGAGCGCTATTGGCATGACTTCGATACGCGCCGCCGCGGCGCGGACTGGAATGCCTACACGCCCTACGAATGGCGCACCGTCGCCAGCCTGGTCCGGCTCGGCGAGCGCGCGCGCGCGCTGGCGGTGGTCGATTTCCTGAACCGCGACCGCCGCCCCGCCGGCTGGGAGCAATGGGCCGAGGTCGTGTTCCGCGACGCGCGCGCGCCGCATTTCATCGGCGACATGCCGCATGGCTGGGTCGCGTCGGACCATATCCGCTCGGTGCTCGACCTCTACGCCTACGAACGCGAGGAGAGCCGGGGCCTGGTGCTCGCGGCCGGCCTGCCGCTGGCCTGGTTCGAGGGGCCCGCAGGCATCGGCATCGAGGGCCTGCGCACGCCTTATGGGCGGCTGGGCTGGCACGCGAGCGCGCACCGGACCGGGTCGCGCGTGCGCGTCGAATTCCATCTCCAGGGCCTGGAGCGCGCGGTGCCGGGCGGCGTCGTGCTGCGGGGGCCATGGCCCGCCGGCGCGCGCTGCTGGATCGACGGCGTGGCGTGCGCGCGATCGGCCGCCCGCATTCCGCTGCCGCGGACCGGGGCGACGGTGCGGATCGAGTTCGCGGCCGCCTTGCCCGCCGCGGCGCCACCGAATGCCGGAATCGGGCCTTGCAAGGCGACTGCGGATGTTCCATGCCCTGGCCCACCCGGTCGGGCTCCTTGAAGTCGGGGGTTCCATCCCTGTCCGTGCTGGCGGGCTCGACGGCCGCAACCGGGCGTGGTTGCCGTCGCCGCGCCCGACGGGGCCTGCCCCCGTCCGCGGCGGAGCCCTTGCAAGCGGGCCCGGCGCGGCTCAGTCGCCCAGCAGTTCGCCCAGGGCCCTCAGGTCGTCGACGCGGTCGCAGACGGCCTTCAGCGCCATCAGCAGCGGCGCGCCCAGCAGCAGGCCCCAGACGCCCCAGAGCCAGCCCCAGGCCAGCACGCCGACGAAGATCACGAAGGGGTTGATGCGGCTGGCGCGGCCGGCGAGCCAGGGCGTCAGCAGGTTGCCCGACAGCGTGTGGATGGTCAGCGATGCGGCGCCGACCAGCAGCGCCGGCGCCATGGTGCCGAACTGCAGGAAGCCGACCAGCGCCGCGCCGCTGCTGACGACGATCGATCCCAGATACGGCACGCCGTTGAGCACGGCCGCGGCGACGCCCCAGACGGCGGCGCGGTCCAGCCCCAGCCACAGGAAGGCGAGCCAGGTCGCCACGCCGACGAGCACGCTGGTCAGGGCCTGCACCAGCAGGTAGCGCTGGATCTGGCCGTTGATCTCGTCGAGCACCTGCACCGTGACCTTGCGCCGGCTGAAGGTGGGCCCGGCGATCCGCACGACCTTGCGCCGGAAGCCGTCGCCCGTGACCATCAGGAAATAAGCGATGAAGCAGACGATCGAGGCCTGGCCGATGCAGCCGGCCAGCCCCAGCGTGCCGGACCAGAGGTAATCCTTGATGTCGAAATGCCGCTTCTCGATCTGCACCCGCGTCACGCCGCGGCCGGCGGCCGGCGCCGCGGCGCCGCTCTCCTCGGCCGCCAGTTCGAGCCGGGTCGCGGCGCGCTGCACCTTGCCGATCGCGTTCTCGGGCGCACCATGGTCGACGCGCATCGACAGGCGCAGGCGTTGCGCCGCGTCGGGCAGCGATTCGACCAGCGCCGCCGCGTCGTCCATCGACGCATAGGCCGTCAGCCCGAGCCCGCCCAGCGCCAGCAGCAGCAGCAGCGCGGCGCCGATCGCGCGCGGCACATGCCAGCGCTGCAGCCGGTCGACGGCGGGCGAGAGCGCGTAGCTGAAGATCAAGCCCAGCAGCAGCGGGATGAAGAGCGCGCTCGCCCAGTGCAGCGTGTAGACGCTCGCGATGACGGCGAGCACCGTGAGCGCCGTGCTGCGGGTGCGCAGGGGCGGATGCAGGTGCAGGAGCGCGGGCGGCTCGGCGGCGGGCGCTGGATGGGGCGGCATACGGCGCGAGTCTGCTCGTCGGCGCGCCGCGAATCCGTGCGCCAGCACACTGAACCGGCCGCCGCATCGGCCTATCTTGGTCCCGATTCGATTCCCCGGAACGGACCCGCCTGCATCGCGGGCCGGACCGTCCGCCTTCCCCCTGCACCGGAGCTCCCCATGAAACTCAAGACGATCGTCTCTGCCGCGCTGGCCCTGGCCCTGATCCACGGCGGCTGGGCCATGGCCCAGGACCACCGCGACGACGGCGACCGCGGCCGGCCCGACCATACACACCGCGACGGGCGCGACGGGCGCGACGGCCGCGACGGCCGCGACGACGCGCCGGGGCGCGGCGAGCACCACGGCCGCGGCGGCGGGCACGAACGCGGCGCCGGGCCCGATCACGC
>JAGWVB010000214.1 GCA_018971105.1 Burkholderiales bacterium | reverse complement strand
CCGCCGGCGCCGCGGCCTGCCTCGTCGAGGCCGAGGGCGCGGCGGCCTATGCCTTCGATGACGCGCGCATCGCCGCGCTGCCGCGGCTGCAGGAGCAGGCCGGCGCGGTGGCCGACGCCTGCTTCGGGCACCCGGGGCGGCGGCTGGACATCGTCGCCGCCACCGGTACCAACGGCAAGACGAGCACGGCCTGGTGGACGGCGCAGGCGCTGACGCGGCTAGGCCGGCGCTGCGGCTTCATCGGCACGCTGGGCGCCGGCGAGCCGCCGCGGCTGGACGGCGCGCCGGCGCTGCCGATCGAGGCCACCGGCCTGACGACGCCCGACGCGGTGACGCTGCAGCGCGAATTCAAGCGCTGCGCCGACGCCGGCTTCGCGGCCTGCGCGATCGAGGCCTCGTCGATCGGCCTCGTCGAGCACCGGCTCGAGGCGGCGCCGATCAAGGTCGCGCTGTACACGAACTTCACGCGCGACCACCTCGATTTCCACGGCACGATGACCGCCTACTGGGCCGCCAAGCGCCGCCTCTTCGACTGGCCGGGGCTGGGCGCGGCGGTGATCAATGTCGACGACGAGGCCGGCGCGGCGCTGGCCGCCGAACTCGACCCGGCGCGGGCGCGGCGCGCACTCGACCTCTGGACCGTGTCGATCCGGGCCGCGGCGCGGCTGAGCGCGCAGGACCTGCATTACGCGGGCGGCGGGCTGGCCTTCGACGTCGTCGAGGGCGCGCAGCGCGTCGCGCTCGCGAGCACCCTCGTCGGCGCCTACAACGCGAATAACCTGCTCGTCGTCATCGGCGGCCTGCGCGCGCTCGGCGTGCCGCTGCGCGAGGCCTGCGCCGCTGCCGCCGCGGTGACGCCGGTGCCGGGGCGCATGCAGCGCGTGGCGGGCGCCGGGATCGACGTCGTCGTCGACTATGCGCATACGCCCGACGCGCTCGAACAGGTGCTGGGCGCGCTGCGCCCGCTGGCGGCGGCGCGCGGCGCGCGCCTGTGGTGCCTGTTCGGCTGCGGCGGCAACCGCGACGCGACCAAGCGCCCGCTGATGGGCGCGATCGCCGCGCGCGGCGCCGACCGCGTCGTCGTCACGAGCGACAACCCGCGCGACGAGGCCCCCGACGCGATCCTGGCGCAGATCCTCGCCGGCGTCGTCGGCCGCGACGATGTCGAGGTCTGCGCGGACCGGCGCGAGGCGATCCGCCGCGCCATCACCGGCGCCGCCGCCGGCGATGTCGTGCTGCTGGCCGGCAAGGGCCACGAGGACTATCAGGAGATCCAGGGCCGGCGGCGCCATTTCTCCGACCTCGAGGAAGCGGCCGCGGCGCTGCGGCTGCGCGCGGGAGCGACGCCATGACGATGATGACGCTGGCCCAGGCCCAGGCGCTGCTGCCCGGCAGCGAGCTCGTCGGCGACGCCGCGATCGCGATCGAGCGCGTGCACACCGACACGCGCACGATCGCCGCCGGCGACCTCTACCTGGCGCTGCGCGGCGAGCGCCACGACGGCCATGACTTCATCGCCGCCGCGCGCGCCGCCGGCGCCGTCGCCGCGATCGTCGAGCGCGGGCGCGGCGACATGCAAGCCGGATGGGCCGGCCTGCGCGTCGCCGACACCCAGGCCGCGCTGCAGCAGCTGGCCGCGGGCTGGCGCGCGCGCCACGCGCTGCCGCTGATCGCCGTCACCGGCAGCAACGGCAAGACCACGGTGACGCAGATGATCGCGGCCATCCTGCGCGCCTGGCTCGGCGCCGATGCACTGGCGACGGCGGGCAACTTCAACAACCACATCGGCGTCCCGCTGACGCTGCTGCGCCTGCGCGCGCGGCATCGCGCCGCCGTGGTCGAGCTGGGGATGAACCACGCGGGCGAGATCGCCACGCTCGCGCGCATCGCCGCGCCGACCATCGCGCTCGTCAACAACGCCCAGCGCGAGCACCAGGAATTCATGTCCGGCGTCGAGGCCGTGGCGCGCGAGAACGGCAGCGTCTACGGCGCGCTGGGCCGCGGCGGCATCGCCGTGTACCCGGCCGCCGACGCCTACGCGCCGCTGTGGCGCGAGCTGGCGGCCGGGCGCACCTGCCGGACCTTCGCCCTCGATGCCGATGCCGATGCCGATGCCGCCGGCCGCGACGGCGGCGCCGGACCCGAGGCCGAATTCGGCGCCCGCGCCGTCTGGCGCCCCGAGGCGCGCCTGTGGACGCTGACGCTGCGCACGCCCGCCGGCAGCACGACGACGACGCTGCGCCAGCCCGGCCGGCACAACGTGCGCAATGCGCTCGCCGCCGCCGCCTGCGCGATGGCCGCCGGTGCGCCGCTGCAGGCGGCGGCACAGGGCATCGCCGATTTCACGCCCGTGGCCGGGCGTTCGCAGACGCTGACGCTGCAACTCGGCGGCCGCGAGGCGACGCTGATCGACGACAGCTACAACGCCAACCCCGATTCGGTGCTCGCCGCCATCGACGTCCTCGCCGCGCTGCCCGGCCCGCGCTGGCTCGTGCTCGGCGACATGGGCGAGGTCGGCAGCCAGGGGCCGCAATTCCACGCCGAGGTCGGCGCGCGCGCGCGCGCCGCCGGCATCGAGCATTTCTGGTCCGCCGGCGCGCTCTGCGCCCACGCCGGCGCCGAGCGCCATTACGCCGGCGTCGCCGAACTGCTGCAGGCGCTGCCCGAGCGCCCGGCGGCGGCGGCCATCCTCGTCAAGGGTTCGAGATTCATGAAGATGGAGCAGGTCGTCCGTGCCCTGCAGCAGGAGGCCGCCGATGCTGCTTAGCCTGTCGCAGTGGCTGCTGCAATGGTCGCCCGAGAACCTCGGCTTCCTGCGCGTGTTCCAGTACCTGACCTTCCGCGCCGTGATGGCGGCGATGACCTCGCTCGTCATCGGCCTGGCCTTCGGCCCCTGGGTCATCCGCCGCCTCACCGAGCTGAAGATCGGCCAGCCGATCCGCAGCTACGGCATGCACACCCACCACAACAAGCGCGGCACGCCGACGATGGGCGGCGTGCTGGTGCTGATCGGCATCGCCGTGTCGACGCTGCTGTGGTTCGACTGGACGAACCGCTTCGTCTGGGTCGTGATGCTGGTGACCTTCGGCTTCGGCGCCATCGGCTGGATCGACGACTGGCGCAAGGTCGTGAACAAGGATCCCGAGGGCATGCGCAGCCGCGAGAAGTTCTTCTGGCAGAGCCTGATCGGCGTCATCGCCGCGGTCTACCTCGCGTTCAGCGTCTCGGAGACGAGCAATCTGCGCGTGCTCGAGCTCTTCCTGCGCTGGGTCGGCAGCGGCTTCTCGAACGCGCTGCCGCCGCGCGCCGACCTCATGGTGCCGTTCTTCAAGACCATCAGCTACCCGCTGGGCGTGTTCGGCTTCATCATCCTGAGCTGGTTCGTCATCGTCGGCGCGAGCAACGCCGTCAACTTCACCGACGGCCTCGACGGGCTGGCGATCATGCCGGTCGTGATGGTCGGCTCGGCGCTGGGCATCTTCGCCTACGTCACCGGCAACGCCGTGTTCTCGCGCTACCTGCTGTTCCCGCATATCCCGGGCGCGGGCGAGTTGCTCGTGTTCTGCTCGGCGATGGGCGGCGCCGGCCTGGCCTTCCTCTGGTTCAACGCCAACCCGGCGCAGGTCTTCATGGGCGACGTCGGCGCGCTCTCGCTCGGCGGCGCGCTCGGCACCATCGCCGTGATCACGCGCCAGGAGATCGTGCTCGGCATCATGGGCGGCGTCTTCGTCGCCGAGGCGCTGTCGGTGATGATCCAGGTCGGCTGGTTCAAGTACACGAAGAAGCGCTACGGCGAAGGCCGGCGCATCTTCCTGATGGCGCCGCTGCACCATCATTTCGAGAAGAAGGGCTGGGCCGAGACCCAGGTCGTGGTCCGCTTCTGGATCGTCACGATGCTGCTGTGCCTGATCGGCCTGGCGAGCCTGAAGCTGCGCTGAGGACGATGTGAACCATTACCTCGACCTCCCCGTGCTCGTCCTCGGCCTCGGCGACAGCGGCCTGGCGATGGCGCGCTGGTGCGCCGCGCGCGGCGCCCGCGTCTCGTGGTGGGACAGCCGCGAGTCGCCGCCGCAGGAGCCGACGCTGGCGCGCGAGCTGCCGCAGGCGCAGCGCGTGGTCGAGCTGCCGGCGCGGCTCGGGCCCGACGGCGCCGGCTACCGGCTCGTGCTCAAGAGCCCGGGGCTGGCGCCGGGCGACGCGCGCATCGCGCCGCTGCTCGAGGAGGCGGCCGCCGCCGGCATCGCGGTGCTCGGCGAACTCGACCTCTTCGTCCAGGCGCTCGAGCACCTGCACGAGACGCAGCGGTACGCGCCGCAGATCCTCGCCATCACCGGCACCAACGGCAAGACGACGACGACGGCGATGACGGCGCTGCTCGTCGAGCGCGCCGGCCGCAGCGTCGCCGCGGCCGGCAATATCGGCCCGACGCTGCTCGACACGCTGAACGCGCGCGTCGACGACCTGCCCCAGGTCTGGGTGCTCGAGCTCTCGAGCTTCCAGCTCGACAGCGTGCGCGGCTTCGAGCCCGCCGCCGCCACCGTGCTGAATGTCACCCAGGACCATCTGGACTGGCACGGGAACATGGATGCCTACGCGGCGGCGAAGGCGCGCGTGTTCGGCAGCCGCGGCGTGATGGTGCTCAATCGCGACGACCCGCGCGTCGAGGCGATGGCGCCGCAGCCGCCCGACGTCAAGGGCAAGGGCAAGGGCAAGGCCAAGCCGGTCGAGCGCGAGATCCTGCGCTTCGGCCTCGACGCACCGCGCCAGGCGGGCGATTTCGGCCTCGTCGTCGAGAACGGCATGGCCTGGCTCGTGCGCGCGCTGCCGGCCGACGAGACGATCAAGCGCCGCAAGGGCGACGACGAGGAGGATATCCATCTCCAGCGCCTGATGCCGGCCGATGCGCTGCGCGTGCGCGGCCGCCACAACGCGGCGAACGCGCTCGCCGCGCTCGCGCTGGCCACCGCCATCGGCTGCCCGCTGGCGCCGATGCTGCACGGCCTGCGCGAATACGCGGGCGAGGCGCATCGCGTGCAGCCGGTGGGCCGCGTCGGCGAGGTCGAGGCCTACGACGACAGCAAGGGCACGAACGTCGGCGCCACCGTCGCCGCGCTCGAGGGCCTGGGCGCCGACAAGGCGCCGGCCAGACTCGTCGTCATCCTCGGCGGCGACGGCAAGGGCCAGGATTTCGCGCCGCTGGCGGCGCCGCTGGCGCGCCACGCGCGCGCCGTCGCGACGCTGGGGCGCGACGCGGCGGCGATCGAGGCCGCCATCGCGTCCGCCCTCGAGGGCGTGCCGCTGCAGCGCCACGCGACGCTCGAGGCCGCCGTCGCCTGGTGCTTCGGGCAGGCGCGCGGCGGCGACGCCGTGCTGCTCAGCCCGGCCTGCGCCAGCCTCGACATGTTCCGCAACTACGCGCATCGGGCCGAGGTCTTCGTCGCCGCGGTCGAGGCGCTGGCGCACGAGGCGGGGGCGGTGTGATGGCGGCGACGCGCGCGATGTCCCTGCTCGAGAACCTGCGCACCTGGTTCGGGTCGCGCGCGGGCGCCGACGCCGCGCTGCCGGTGCGCGACGGCAGCGAGATCAGCGGCGCGCGCGCCGTGCGGCTGACGGCCTTCGACCAGTCGCTCGTCGCCGTCATCGTCGCCCTCGTCGCCCTGGGCATCGTGATGGTGTACTCGGCCTCGATCGCGATGCCCGACAGCCCGCGCTTCGCCGGCCATTCGCAGTACTTCTTCCTCGAGCGCCACCTGCTCGCGCTGGCCGTGGCCTTCGTCGCCGCGCTCGTCGTCGTGCAGGTGCCGATCGCGTTCTGGGAGAAGCAGGCGCCGACGATCTTCGTCGTCTCGCTGATGCTGCTCGTGATCGTGCTCCTGCCCTTCGTCGGCAAGGTCGTGAACTACTCGCGGCGCTGGATCCCGCTCGGGATCATGAATTTCCAGCCCAGCGAACTCTCGAAGCTCGCGATCGCGCTCTACGCCGCGAACTACATGATGCGGCGCATGGACGCGCGCGAGAAGTTCTTCCGCGCCGTCACGCCGATGGTGGTGGCGGTGGCCTTCGCCGGCGTGCTGCTGCTGCGCGAGCCCGACATGGGCGCCTTCATCGTCATCGCGACGATCGCGATGGGCGTGCTCTTCCTCGGCGGCGTCAACGCGCGCATGTTCTTCCTCATCGCCGCCGTCATCGTCTGCACCTTCGCCGTCATCATCGCCTTCGACGACCTGCGGCGCGAACGCATCCTCGCCTACCTCGACCCCTGGAATCCGAAATACGCCCAGGGCAAGGGCTACCAGCTCACGCATGCGCTGATCGCGATCGGGCGCGGGCAGATCTTCGGCCAGGGCCTGGGCAGCAGCGTCGAGAAGCTGAACTACCTGCCCGAGGCGCACACCGACTTCCTGCTCGCGGTGATCGGCGAGGAGCTCGGGTTCGTCGGCGTCGCGACGGTGATCGCGCTTTTCTTCTGGCTCACGCGGCGCGTGTTCCACATCGGGCGCCAGGCGATCGCGCTGGACCGCATCTTCGCCGGCCTGCTGTGCCAGGGCATCGGCATCTGGCTCGGATTCCAGACCTTCATCAACATCGGCGTCAACCTCGGCCTGCTGCCGACCAAGGGGCTGACGCTGCCGCTGATGAGCTACGGCGGATCGGCGGTGCTGATGAACCTGATCTCGCTCGCGATGGTGCTGCGCGTCGACATCGAGAACAGGGCGCTCATGCGCGGGGGCCGGGCATGAGTGCGTCGATGAACCGCCATCTCGTCGTCATGGCGGCCGGCACCGGCGGCCACATCATCCCGGGCCTCGCGGTCGCGCGCGAGATGCAGGGCCGCGGCTGGACCGTGAGCTGGCTCGGCACGCGCCACGGCATGGAGAACCGGCTCGTGCCGCCGACGGGGATCGCGCTCGACACGATCGCCTTCGCGGGCCTGCGCGGCAAGGGCGTGCTGCACGCGCTCACCGGCGGCCTGCGGCTGCTGAAGGCCTTCTGGGACTGCCTGGCCATCCTGCGCCGGCGCGGCGCCGACGCCGTGCTCGGCATGGGCGGCTATGTCTGCTTCCCCGGCGGGCTGATGGCCTCGCTGCTGAACAAGCCGCTCGTGCTCGTCAACGCCGACGCGGCGCTGCTGCTGAGCAACCGCTCGCTGCTGCCGCTGGCCGACCGCGTCGCCTTCGGCTTCGGCGGCGGCGCGGCGGCGCGCACCAGGAACGCGATCGTCACCGGCAACCCGGTGCGCGCCGAGATCGAGGCCCTGCCGGCACCCGAGCTGCGCTGGGCCGGCCGCGGCGGGCCGCTGCGCCTGCTCGTCGTCGGCGGCAGCCTGGGCGCGCAGGTGCTCAACCGCACGCTGCCGGCGGCGCTGCAGGCGCTGCCGGCCGACGCGCGGCCACAGGTCACGCACCAGACCGGCAGCGCCGACGCCGACGCCGTGCGCGCCGCCTACGCCGCCGCCGGCATCGAGGCCGAGGTGCTGCCCTTCATCGACGACATGCCGCGCCGCCTCGCCGATTGCGACCTGATGATCTGCCGCGCCGGCGCGATCACGGTGAGCGAGCTCTGCGCCGCCGGCGTGCCGGCCATTCTCGTGCCGCTGGTCGTGAGCACGACGGCGCACCAGCGCGACAACGCCGAGCTGATGGCCGGGCAGGGCGCCGCCTTGCACCTGCCGCAGGCCGAACTCACGCCCGCAGCGCTCGCCCGCGCCATCGCCGCGCAGACGCGGGCCGGCCTGCTGGCGATGGCGCGCCGGGCGCG
>JAGWVB010000213.1 GCA_018971105.1 Burkholderiales bacterium | reverse complement strand
GGCCGTCGACGGTGGCGTAGACCAGCCGGTAGCGGCCGGGCTGCAGCGCGACCTGGCTGACCACGTGGTAGTTGGTCACGAGCAGCCCGCTCGCATCGACGATGAAGCCCGAGCCGACCGAGGCCTGGCTGTCCTGCGTCTTGAGCAGCGTGCGCACCTGCAGCAGCAGCGGCCGCATGCGTTCGTAGATGCGCTGGCCGGCGCCGGTGACGGTCGGCTCGGCGGCGCTGGCGGGCGCTTCGGCGGCCGGCGGCAAGGGTGGCACGAGCGGCGTCGCGGCGAGCGTCGACCCGCCGGCACACCAAAGCCAGCATGCCAAGGCGCGCCCAAGCAGACGCCGCGGAACCGGCCTTGCCGGGCCGCTGGGGTCGCCCCCCTGGGCGGGAGGCGCCGAAGGCGCTTCCGGGGCGGGGCTCATTTCCTCATCAAGGTGCTTTTGCCGAACAGGCTCTCGATCAGGTCGACGGCGAGGTTGGCGGTCTTGTTGCGCAGGTCCAGCGCCGGGTTCAGCTCCATCACGTCCAGGCTCGCCAGGCGGCCGGTGTCGGCGATCATCTCCATGCACAGCTGGGCCTCGCGATAGGTCGGTCCGCCCGGCACCGTCGTGCCGACGCCGGGGGCGATCTCCGGGTCGAGGAAATCGACGTCGAAGCTGACGTGCAGATGCGTCTTCTCGTCCAGCGTCGCCAGCGCCAGCTCCATCGTGTGGCGCATCCCCATCTCGTCGATGTAGCGCATGTCGAAGACCTCGAGCCCGACCTCGTGCACGAAGCGCTTCTCGCCCGCGTCGACGCTGCGGATGCCGATCTGGCGCACCTCGCGCGGCAGCAGCGCCGGCACGGTGCCGCCGATCGAGGTCAGCGCCGCCGGCCCATGGCCGCACAGGCAGGCCACCGGCATGCCGTGGATGTTGCCGCTGGGCGTGAGCAGGCTCGTGTTGAAGTCGGCATGGGCGTCGAGCCAGAGCACGCGCAGCTTGCGCCCGCGCTCGCGGCAATGGCGCGCGACGGCGCTGATGCTGCCGATGCCCAGGCAGTGGTCGCCGCCGAGCAGGATCGGCAGCCGGCCGCGCCCGAGCGCGGCGTGCACGGCGTCGTGGACGCTGCGGTTCCAGGCCTCGACCTCGGCCAGGTGGCGGTAGCCGTCCACCGGCGGCAGCCAGGGGTTGGCCGGGCCGGCGAGGTTGCCGAGGTCCTCGACCTCAAGCCCCTGGCCCTGCAGCATCGCGGCGATGCCGGCCACGCGCAGCGCCTCCGGCCCCATGCTCGCGCCGCGCGCGCCGGCGCCGATGTCGGTCGGCGCGCCGATGAGGCTGATCGAGCGCGAGCCGGCCATCAGATGTCCAGGGCGAACTCGCCGATGCCGGTCACCGGCAGGTCGAAGCCGTAATGCGCCGCCAGCACCTCCCAGGCCTCCTCGGCCGTCTCGACATAGCGGAACAGGCCGAGGTCGGCGGCGCCGATCATGCCCGTCTCGACGAGGTAGTCGAAATCGATCAGGCGCTGCCAGAACGCGCGCCCGAAGAGCAGGATCGGGCGCTTGCGGCTCTTGCCCGTCTGCACCAGCGTCATGGTCTCGAACAGCTCGTCGAGCGTGCCGAAGCCGCCCGGGAAGCACACGAGCGCGATGCTGCGCATCAGGAAATGCATCTTGCGCAGCGCGAAGTAATGGAACTGGAAGCAGAGCTCGGGCGTGATGTAGGGGTTGGGCGCCTGCTCGTGCGGCAGCACGATGTTCAGCCCCAGGCTCTTGCCGCCGACCTCGAACGCGCCGCGGTTGCCGGCTTCCATGATGCCGGGCCCGCCGCCGGTGACGACGTAGATCGGCGTCGCGAGCGCGCGCGAATGCGAGGTGATGAGGGCTCCGAAACGGCGCGCCTCGTCGTAGTAGCGGCTCATCGAGGCCGCCATTTCGGCGCGGCGAATCGCCTGCGCGTCGTCCGCGCCCCTTGCCGCGGCGAGCGCGGCGGCGGCGGCCTCGGGTGGCTGGATGCGGGCGCTGCCGAAGATCACGACCGTCGATTCGATGCCCTGCTCCTGCTGCAGCAGCTCGGCCTTCAGCAGCTCGAGCTGCATGCGCACCGGGCGCAGTTCCTCGCGCACGAGGAAGGCGCTGTCGGTGAAGGCGAGGCGGTAGGCGCTCTCGGGTCCGGCATAGCGGTCGGGCGCCGCGGCGGCGCGCGCCTCCTGCTCGGCCGAGGGGAAGTTGCGCTCGCCGAGCAGGGGCTTGGGAGGGGCGGTCATCGGCGCGAGCTTACCGCGCCGCGGCAGGCGCGTGCGGCGCGGCCTTGCGATCGACGCAGACCGGGCAGGCACTCTGGCGCGGCAGGCGCAGCTCGGTCCATTCCATGCGGCGCGCGTCGAGCATCAGCAACCGGCCCGCGAGCGAGAGGCCGCTGGGCACGAGCAGCTTGATCGCCTCGGCCGCCTGCAGCGCGCCGACGATGCCCACGAGCGGCGCGAACACGCCCATCGTCGCGCAGGCCACGTCCTCGTGCGCGGCGTCGGCCGGAAACAGGCAGGCGTAGCAGGGCGCCGCGGCATCGCGCGTGTCGTAGACCGAGATCTGCGCGTCCCAGCCGATCGCCGCGCCCGAGACCAGCGGCCGGCCATGGCGCACGCAGGCGGCGTTGACGGCATGGCGGGTGCGGAAGTTGTCGCAGCAGTCGAGCACGACGTCGACCTGCGGCAGCAGTTCGTCGAGCAGCGCCGCGTCGGCGCGCCGCACGAGCGCGCGCAGGCCCAGCTCGGGGTTGATCGCCGCCAGCGTCGATTGCAGCGAAACCGCCTTGGGCTGGCCGATGCGCGACTGGTCGTGCGCGATCTGGCGCTGCAGGTTCGTGAGGTCGACATCGTCGTCGTCGACGACCGTGATGCGGCCGACGCCGGCCGTGCCCAGGTACATCGCCGCCGGCGAACCGAGCCCGCCGGCGCCGATCACGAGCGCATGCGCGGCGAGCAGCGCGCGCTGGCCCTCGACGCCGATCTCGTCGAGCAGCAGGTGGCGCGCATAGCGCAGGAGTTGCTGGTCGTCCATCGCGCGAGCCGCCGCTGCGCCGGCGAGCGGCGTCGCGGCGGCGCTTAATGGGCCGGCTGCGGCGCCGGCGCGGCGGGCGCGGGCGCCGCGGTCTGGGCCGGCACGGGTGCCGGCGCCTGCGTCCGTGCCTGCGTCGCCTCGGCGCGCTGCTCGGCGGCGGCGGTCTTGCTCGCGAGCACGGGCAGGCCGCGCAGCTCGTTGAGCGCCTGCTGCAGCGGGAAGTCCTGCGGGCTGCCGAACTCGGGCAGGGGCTTCGGGTTGCGCACCTTGGCCAGCGCCTCCTCGACCTTGAGGCGGGCTTCCTCGCGCGCCTTCTCGGCCACCGGGTCGGGCTTCTCGTTGGGCCCGATCAGGTGCTTGTCGAGGTCGGCCTCGCGCACGGCCAGCGCCGCGTAGACATCGCCCGCGGCCGTCTCGTCGAGGAAGATGTTGGGCACGATGCCGGTGCCCTGGATCGAGCGCCCGCTCGGCGTGTAGTAGCGCGCCGTCGTGATCTTCAGCGCCGTGTCGCCGGGCAGCGGACGCACCGTCTGGACCGAGCCCTTGCCGAAGGTCTGCGCGCCCATGATCGTCGCCCGATGCGAGTCCTGCAGCGCGCCAGCGACGATCTCGCTCGCCGAGGCCGAGCCCTGGTTCACCAGCACCACCAGCGGCACCGTCTTCAGCGCCGCCGGCAGCTTGCGCAGCGGATCGCTGCCGCGGCGCGCGTAGTAGTCGGGGTTGGCGCGGAAGGTGGCCTTGGATTCGGGGATCTGGCCGTTCGTCGTCACGACGACGGCGTCGGGCGGCAGGAAGGCGGCCGAGACGGCGACGGCGGCGTCGAGCAGGCCGCCCGGGTCGTTGCGCAGGTCGAGCACGAGGCCCTTGAGGTGCGGGTCCTGCTTGTACAGGTCGTCGATCTTGGCGACGAAGTCGTCGACCGTGCGGTCCTGGAACTGGCTGATGCGGATCCAGCCGTAGCCCGGCGCCGGCATGCCGGCGCGCACGCTCTGCATGCGGATCTCGGCGCGCACGAGGGTGACCGGGAAGCTGCGGTTCTCGGCCTTGCGGTAGATGACGAGGACGACCTTCGTGTTGGGCTGGCCACGCATGCGCTTGACGGCCTGGTCGACGGTCAGGCCCTTGACCGGCGTGTCGTCGATGCGCGTGATGAGGTCGCCCGGCTTGAGCCCGGCGCGGAACGCCGGCGAGCCCTCGATCGGCGAGACGACCTTGACGAGCCCGTCCTCCATCGTCATCTCGATGCCGATGCCGACGAACTGACCGCCGGTGACCTCGCGGAATTCCTTGTAGCTCTTCTTGTCGAAATACTGGCTGTGCGGATCGAGCCCCGCGACCATGCCGGTGATCGCGTCCTCGATGAGCTTCTTCTCGTCGACCGGCTCGACATACTCGGCCTTGATGCGGTCGAACACGGCCGCGAGCTGCTGCACTTCCTCGAGCGGCAGCGGCGCCGTCGTGTTGCGCGCCTGCGCCTGGAACTGCATCGTGGTGAGTGCGCCGGCGCAGACGCCCAGGGCGAGCAGGCCGACGACTTTCAACTTGGAACCCATGTTCGGTTCGCCTTTCGGGACGGGGGGAGCGCAGTTCCGCTCAGTATAGGACCGGGGCCGATTCTGATCCGCTGCGGGTGCGAAAGTTGCATCCGGTCGGCGCAACGCGGACGCCGAGCGTGAGGCTTTGCGCGCCGGCCCGATCCGCAGCGCGGGGGGCGGCGCCGGCCTGGTCCCTCCGACAGGAATCGAACCTGTATCTGGCGCTTAGGAGGCGCCCGTTCTATCCATTGAACTACGGCGGGACATAGCTCGATTTTCGCATGGCGGCGGCGGCGCCCGGCTGGCCTACGCGCCAGGTCCAGATCAGGTCGACGGCATTGTCGAGTCCGCTCTGCAGCCGCAGCGTGAAGCGCTGCGCGATGCGGTACGTCAGCTGCCAGTTGCCGGCGGTGGCGTTGACGCCGCGTTCGTAGCCCAGGTACCAGCGCTGGGTCAGCTGCTTGCCGACGGTGACCACGGTCTCGTGGGTGTCGGTGTCGCTCTGGTGCAGCGAGAGGTCGTCGATGCCCAGCGCCTTGAGCACGCTGTCGGTCGGCGCCTCGCCCTCGCCCGACAGCAGCGCGACGGCGGCGCTCTGCAGCAGCGCCGTGTCGTTGCGGCCGAGGCCGTCGGGCGCGCGCCCGAGCAGCAGCCACGAGAGCTTGTCGTTGTCCGACATGTCGGGGTCCGAGTACAGCCGCACGCGCGGCGTCAGCAGCGTGCCGGTGATCGTCACGCCGACGCGCACGTCCAGCCGCGGCCGCAGCGCCAGCACGTCCAGGCGCGGGTTGTCGATCGCGCCGCCGAAATCGAGCACGCCGCGCTCGATCACCAGCTTCTGGCCGTAGGCCGCGTAGGTGCCGCCCTCGGTCGCGATGCGGCCATGGACGGCGAGCCGGCCGCCCGGCGTCGTCAGCCGCAGGCGGCCGGCGAGCGCCGCGTCGACGCCGGCGCCCTTGACGTGCGTCCTGGTTCCGAGGTCGATGTCCAGGCCGAGCGCGAACGCGTAGCCGCCGCCCGCGGCATCGGCGGCCGCCGCCTGCGGCGTCTTGCGGCCGGGCCGGATCACGTCGACATCGTCGTCCAGCGCCGGCGTGTTGGCGGCACCCAGGTCGACGAGCGCGTCGTCGATCGTGAACGCGCCGTCGAGGCTGCCGCGATGGGCATCGAGCTGCAGCTGCGCCTGGCCGCTGACGGTGACCTGGCGGTCGACGCGGCCGAGCAGGCGCAGATGTTCGGCCTGGATGCGCACCCGGGCCTGCGGCTGGGCGCCCAGCGACGCGCCGCCGCTGAGCGTGAGCCGGCCGCCGCCGCTGTCGAGCGTGAAATGCTCGATCGTCGCCGTCTCGCCCTGGAGCTGGATGTTGACGCTGCCGTTGGCGACGTTGACGCCCTGCAGCGCGTTGCGCACGGCCAGGCCGCTGCCGTCGAGCGCGCCGGTCCAGGTCGGCGCGCCGAAGCGGCCGCCGATGCGGGCGTCGGTGCGCAGCTGGCCGGCGAGGCGCCAGCCCGGCGGCACCCAGGCGCTCCAGATGCCGATGTCGGCGACGCGCGCGTGCAGCTCGCCCTCGATCGGCGCTGCGGCCTCGGGCCAGCGCCGCGACGGCTCGCTGCGCACCTGCTGGCGGCCCTCGACCTCGCCCAGCGTGCTGCCGCGCAGCGTCTCGGTCGCGTTCCAGAGCCCGTCGTGCGCGCTGAGCTCGACCTTGGCCTCGCTCAGCCCGAGCCGCAGCAGGCCGTCGCCGCTGGCGACGGCGAGGTCGCCGCCGCGGCGCTCGAACACGAGATCGGCGTCGACGCTGTCGGCCCAGCGCAGATCGACCTGCGCCGCCAGCTGCAGGTCGCCCTGCCAGCCGACATCGGGCTGGGCGCGCGCGAGCAGCGGCGCGAGCGCGAAGGGCTCGATCTCGGCGCGCAGCCGCAGCGGCCGCTGCTCGCCCTCGAATCCGGCCTCGAGCGCGTCCCAGCGCAGGTCGACCGCGTCGGCCAGGCGCAGCCGGCCGGCGTCGGCGCGAAAGGCGACGAGGCGGGCGTCGGCGTCGAAGTGCAGTTCGGCCGTGAGGTCGCGCGCGCTGGCCCAGTTCGAGGCCGGCGGCGCGTCGTCGGGGCTGCCGTCCCAGGAGCCGACGACGATGCGGTCGATGTGCGCGCGCCAGCGCCCGCCGCCCTGGGCGTCGGGCAGCCAGCTGCCGCTGGCGCTGAGCTGGGCCTCGGTGCCGGACTGGGTCTGGATGCCGAGCACGCGCTCGGCCATCGGCGTCGGCCCCATCGGCGCGGCGGCCGAGGCCGTGATGCGCTGCTGCGCGAGCGTGCCGTCGAGCTGCAGCCGCAGGTGGTCGGCGCGGCGCTGGCCGAGGCGGATGTCGGTGAAGGCGAGTGCCAGCGACAGCGGCTGGTCGGTACTGCTGCTGTCGAAGGTCCATTTGGCGCTGCCGCGGGCCAGGCTCAGGCGGCCGCCTGCGCCGGCGTCGCCGGCCGTGCCGCCGCCCGCGGCCGGCGCCGCGACGGCCTGGCCGAGCTGCAGTTGCACCAGCGTGGCCTGGCCCTGGCTGCGCAGCCGCGGCCAGCGTCCGTCGGCGCTGAGGCTGGCGCTGGCGCTGCCGGCGCGCGGCGCCCAGGCCGCCAGCACCGGGAGCTGGCGTGCCAGCGGCGCCAGCTCGGCGAGCGCGCCGGCGTCGACATCGAGCTGCAGGTGGTCGTCGGCGCCGCGCCCCTCGGGTTCGCCGCGCGCCTGCACCCGGACCCGGTTGCGGCCGAGCTGCAGCGCGCCGGCGAGCGTGCCCTTGCGCTGCGCGTAGCCGAGCGCGACATCGGCCGCCAGCGGCACGCCGGCGAGCGTCGAATCGGCGAGCACGAGGCGGCCGTTGCCGGCCAGCCGCGGCGCCCAGGCCAGCAGCGGCAGCCGCGTCGCGGCCGCCGGCACCTCGACGTCGAACAGCCAGTGACCCGAGATCCGCGTCGCGCCGGCACGCCAGCCGCCGCCGGGCCACCAGGGCTGGGGGTCGAAGCCGTGCAGGTCGCCCCTGGACGCGACCTTCCAGCCCGCGGCCCCGGCGCGTGCGACGCTGGCCTCGAGGTCGGCGCTGGCGCCGTAGGTCTCGGCGCGGGCGCGGCGCAGCAGCAGGCCCTGGGCGTCGGCATGGCCGTCGACGCTCAGCCGCACCGGCCGCGGCGTGGCGTCGCCGCGGCCCGGGAGGTCGAATTTCCAGTCCGCGCTCCAGGGCGGCGCAGCG
>JAGWVB010000008.1 GCA_018971105.1 Burkholderiales bacterium | reverse complement strand
CCACGAGTTCGAGCTCAGCGTGATCCCGCAGCAGCGCAACACCCGCCTCGAGGGGCGTTACCGAGAGTGGGAGGCGCAGCTCAGCCGCAGCATCCGCCTGCCGGCCAAGGCGCGGCTCGACCGCGAGATCGGCGGCCACCTGCGCAGCGCCGCCGGACTGCGGCTGGACGATGCCGAGCACCAGGCCGCACGGCGCCTGCTCGAGCTCTGGATGAACGGGCTGCGCCAGGCGCTCGCGGCCGACGAGGCATCGGCCCAGCAGGCGCTGCTCACGCGCGAGCGCGATGCGCTCGCGCGCCGCGTCGCCCTGGGCGATGCGGCGCGGCGCGACCTCGATCTGTTCGAGGCCGAACGCGCCCAGCTCGCGGCGCAGGCGGTCGGCGCGCGCGCTGCCGCCGTGGCGGCGCGGCAGATGCTGGCGAGCGAATTCCCGCAGCTGCCGCTGCCGGCGCAGGCGCCGCCGCTGCCCGAGCCCGCGGCACCGCCGGGCGAGGTCGCGGACTGGCGCCAACGCATCGTCGAGCGCAGCCACGAGATCGAGATCGCGAACGAGGAAGCGGCACGCCTGGCCCTGATCGCGGCGCGCACGCGCGCCGACCGCACGCCGGACCCGACCGTCGGCGTGCGCCTGATCTCCGATCGGGGCGGTGCCGAGAAGGTCGTCGGCCTGGTGCTGAACATTCCGATCGGCACCGATTACCGCAGCGCGATGGCCGTCAGCGAAAGCGCCAACGCGGCGGCTGCCGAAGCCGAGGCCGCCGGCGTGCGGCGCGCGGTCGAGCAGGCGGCCTGGGCCACCGCCGAGGCGGCGCAGAGCCGGCTCGTGCAATGGCAGGCGCAGCAGCAAGCGCTCGTCGCGCAGGCGGCCGCGAGCCAGCGCACGCGCCGTGCCTGGGAGCTCGGCGAGGCGCCGCTCGCCGAATACCTGCTGGCCGAGCGCAGCCAGCGCCAGGCGCGCCTGGCCGAGGCGCTGGCGCGCGTCGATGCGCTGCAGGCGCTGCTGCAGCTGCGCGTGGACACGCACGAGCTGTGGCACGCCGAAGCGAGCCGGGCCGGGGCGCGCGACGGCGGCACGGCGCCCACTCGCTGACATCGGCGCCGCGCCGGTCCGCGCGAGGCAGCGAATCGGGATCCGGCTCGGCGGGCCCCTTCATCGCAACAGAGTCGAAATTCAGCCGGGCCTAGAAGGTCCTTTTGAGGTAGCCAACCCACTTCGGGCGCGCCGAGTCCATGCCCTGCACCGTATACAGCGCACGATCGGCGGTCGTGCGGCTGCGCGACAGGCCGACCGTGAAACCGGCGCCGAGTTCCTTGTCGAGCGCGATGCGGTAATCGGAAAAATCGAGCTGGGGATAATTGCGCACCGCCAGTCGTCCGCCATGCACGGACAGCACCCAGCCCGGTTGCAAATCGAACGTGAGATTGACTTCCAGATATTGCGAGTGGCTGTCCCCGTTGGCCGCGTAGCCGCCATCGGCCAGCGCCGATCGGCTGTTCACTCCGAAATAGTCCGTCAGCCCTTTCCAGTACTTGACGCCCAGGTGTTTCCACACCAGGCCGACATACATGTCGAGGGTGTCGTATTTCTCCCGCGACACCGGCATGCGGGCACCGAAGAAGGTCCAATGCCAGAAACCGATCTCGTAATTGAGATCGCCGGCCGCGCCCGCAAAACCGCCGAACGGGTCGGTCTCCAGATGGGCATCATGGATGTCGATCGAGCTGACTTGGGTCACCCACAGACCGCCGTACCAGCCCGATGGATGACTGTAGAGGGCCGTACCCTGAATCACCGGGCGTTCGTGCGAATACGTGATGCCGCGATACGCGTACTGCGTATAGACACCGAGATCGAACGACCAGGGTGAGATCGTTCCCGCCGGGGCGCCGGCCGGCTCGGCTTCGTCCTTGGACTGGGCCAGCGACGACGTCGAGCCCAGTGCGCAAGAAACGAGCAGGGCCATGAGCGGACGGTGGATCGGACGGCCGGCGGCGAATCCGACCATCGTCCTTTGCCGATGCGCGCGGGACGCCCGGTCGTCTCGAATCATGGCAGCGAACTCTCCTCGTTGGACTTGCCCTCTCGCGGCGCCATTGGAACCCGCTGGAGGCGGCGCGGCAATGCTCCCTAGGGCTTACTCCGAAGGAGCTAGGCACGACGGACTTGCAGGTCGACCGGCAGGACGCAAAACGACGATCGAGGCTCGCGCCCGGCTCGGGATGGTGGATGAAAACCGGTCCTGCGCCGGAATTGCAGCAATGCGCGCCATATCTGCGCACATTTCGAAGTTCGATACCCGCGCAGGAATTGCACCTGCGACGTGCATCGATTCGGGCTCCATAGGCGCGGCTGGCACCTGTGGAGCAAGGGCACGGCTGCGGGCCCGGATATTGCTCATGACCGTTCCGACACCAAGCTGCGTGCGACCATCCACCAGGACTCCACCTTGACCACCCTGCACTCGCGGCCCCTAGCCCGGCCGGCCATCGGTTCCATGCCCACGAAGGACTCGATCTTCATCGAACAGCTGCGGGGCGAGACCGTGATCGGCATCGATGACAGCGAGTTGCATCGGCCGCAGCCGCTGCTCATCGACTTGCAGGCCGGCGTCGAGCGCCTGCAGGCTTGCGACAGCGATCGCATCGGCGACACGATCGATTACGGCCTCGTCCGCCAGCGACTGCGCCGGCTGATGCGCGAGCACCGGGTCCAGCTCCTCGAGGCTTTCGCTGAAGCGGTGGCGACCATCCTGATCGACGAATTCGGCGCCGCCTGGGTCCGGGTCAAGGTCGCCAAGCCGCACAAGTTCGACGATGTCTCCGCGGTCGGCGTGCAGATCGAGCGTCGTGCCGGCCCGGCACGCGCGCCGGCGCACCCGGGTGCGGCGGTGCTGAGCCTGATCGGCAGCGGCATGGTTCCGGGCGCACGCTGAGCGGGCAGCGCTGAACAGGGACCGCGGATGGTCCCGCGCCCTAGCCCCGATAGGCCAGCTCGATATGCAACTTGTGTATCTTGCGATAGGCCGAATTCCGGCTCACGCCGAGCGCCTGCGCGACCCGGCTCACGTTCCATCGATGCTCGGTCAGCAGACAGATCATCACGCGGCGTTCGGCGATCTCGATCGGGTCGAGCTGGATCGACAGGGTCGCATCGTCGCCGCGCGCCGGCCCGACCGCGGCGGGCGGCTCCCGCGTCACCTTGTTGATCAGCGGCAAGAGGTGCTCGCGCGTGATGCGTGGGCCGTCGCTGAGCGCGACCGCCGCGCGCACCACATGGCGCAGTTGCCGGATGTTGCCGGGCCATGGCTGCTCCAGCAGCAGTTGCTCGGCATCGCGGCTGAAGCGGTGGCGATCGCCACCCTCCTGCACCAGCACGGTGGCGATGAGCGACGACAGGTCGGCGCGCTCGCGCAGCGCCGGCAGCGCGAACTCGACGCCCGCGATCCGGTAGTAGAGATCCTCGCGGAAGCGGCCGTCGCGTACCAGCGCCGGCAACGAGCGGTGACTCGCGCTGATGAGCTGGAAATCGACCTCGTGGCTCTCCTCGGTGCCCAGGGGCGTCACGCAGCGCTCGTCCAGCACGCGCAGCAGCCGCGCCTGCAGGTCCAGCGGCATGTCGGCGATCTCGTCAAGGAACAGGGTGCCGCCGTCGGCCTGCAGGACCTTGCCGCTGCGGCCGCTGCGCGATGCGCCGGTGAACGCCCCGGCGCGGTAGCCGAAGAGTTCGGATTCGATCAGCGCCGCGGGCAGGCTGGCGCAGTTGACGGCGATGAAGCCGCCCTGCGCATGCGGACTACCCGCGTGCAGCGCGCGCGCGAACACCTCCTTGCCGCAGCCGGTCTCGCCGCACAACAGCACCGGCGTGCGATGGGCGATGACGCGACGGGCATGATCCAGCTGACAGGCGAGCTTCGGATCCGCGAATTGCGGCTGCACGACTGCGGCGCGCGGGCGAGGCGGCGTCCGGCAACGCTTCGATACGCCGGCGGCGGCGGGCGGCCCCTGGACAGGCAGGCTGCGCGTGGCGCCGAGGCGCGCCTCGATGACGCGGCAGGCGATCAAGCTCGCGCTCGTCTCGAGCAACATGAGCATCGGCGTTTGCGCCCATTCGCCGCTGCCGATCACACCCAGCGCGCCCGCGATCCCGCCCGCGCTGGCGTACAGAGGCACCGCGGCGCCGCTCAAGTGCGCATAGCCATGGGCGTAATGATCCTCGCCGTGGATCGCCATCGGCCGCTCGGCCACGAGGCAGCTGCCGACGGCGTTGGTGCCGGCGTCGCCCTCGCCCCAGCGCGCGCCCAGGCACAGTCCGAGCCGCCGGCCTTCGGCCGCGAAGCCGGCGCTGGCCGCGAGATGGACGATGACGCCGTCGGCATCGGCGAGCAGCACCGCGCCGTCGAGATCGGCCAGGCCCTCGCGCAGCGAACGCAGTTCCCGCTCGGCGCCGGCGACGAGCTCGGCGCAACGCACCAGCCGCCGCTCGAGCTCGACGGCATCGACGCAGCCGGGTGAGCCGGCGTGCGCGCGCTCGAGCCCGTACTCGTCCCGACAGCGGGCCCAGGACCGGGCCAGGAGCTCGGCGGCCGCTCCGCGCGTCGACGCCCGCGCTCGCGCCGGCGCGGACGCGGGCAGCGGCTCGCAGATGGGTGCGCTCATCCGGGCCTCCGGCTCCAGCTGCCTGCGGCCGGCCGCGGCGTCAGCCCGCGTCGTGGCGGCCGGGGATCCAGCTCGTGCCTGCGAGCGGCACGCCGGCCATCGCCGCGGCCTCGACGGTGAGCGCGACGAGGTCCTCGCGTTCGAGGTGATGGACGTTCTGCTTGCCGCAGGCGCGCGCGATCGTCGTCAGCTCCATGTTCAGCGTCTTGAGGTAGTTGCGCACGCGGCGCGCGCCGACCTCGGGCTGCAGCCGTTGCTCGAGCACCGCGTCCTGCGTCGTCACGCCGACCGGGCAGCGGCCCGTGTGGCAATGGTGGCAATAACCGGGCGCCGTGCCGATGGCCTCGTAATCGGCCCGTGCCGACAGGTGGCGGCCGTCCTGGATGTAGCTGTCGCTGTTGCAGCCCAGCGCGACGAGGATGCCCTGGCCGATCGACACCGCGTCGGCGCCCATGGCGATCGCCTTGGCCACGTCGGCGCCGCTGCGGATGCCGCCCGAGACGATGAGCTGGACCTGGTCCTTCATGTTCAGGTCCTCGAGCGCCTCGACCGCCTGCCGCGTCGCCGCCAGCGTCGGGATGCCGATATGCTCGATGAAGCAGGTCTGCGTCGCAGCCGTGCCGCCCTGCATGCCGTCGACGACAACGACGTCGGCGCCCGCGTGCACGGCGAGCTTGACGTCGTTGAACACGCGCGTGGCGCCGATCTTGACGTAGATCGGCTTCTGCCAATCGGTCAATTCGCGCAATTCGTGGATCTTGATCGCGAGGTCGTCGGGGCCGGTCCAGTCCGGATGGCGGCAGGCCGAACGCTGGTCGACGCCTTCGGGCAGCACGCGCATCTTGGCCACGCGCGGATTGACCTTCTGGCCCAGCAGCATGCCGCCGCCGCCGGGCTTGGCGCCCTGGCCGATGACGACCTCGATCGCATCGGCGCGGCGCACGTCGTCGGGGTTGAAGCCGTAGCGCGACGGCAGGCATTGGTAGACCAGCGTCTTCGACGAGCCGCGCTCCTCCTGCGTCATGCCGCCGTCGCCGGTCGTCGTGCTGGTGCCGGTCTCGGTGGCGGCGCGGCCGAGCGCCTCCTTGACGTTGGCCGACAGCGAGCCGAAGCTCATGCCGGCGATCGTGATCGGCATCGCGAGCTCGATCGGCCTCTTCGCGTAGCGCGTGCCGAGCACGGTCTTCGAGATGCATTTCTCGCGATAGCCCTCGAGCGGATAGCGCGAGAGCGAGGCGGCGAGAAACAGCAGGTCGTCGAAACTCGGCAGCGCGCGCTTGGCGCCGAGGCCGCGGATCTCGTACAGGCCATGCGCCGCGGCGCGCTGGATGTAGTCGATGGTCTGACGGTTGTAGCCGACCGATTCCTCGGTCAGCAGCCGCTTGGTCGGAACCGTATTCGCGTCCATGGGTCGGGTCCTCAATATTCCTGGTTCGCGTCGGCGTTCCAGTGGTAGAGCGAGCGCGCCGATGCGATGCGCCTGAAGCTCTTCGGGTTCCTGTCGATGCCGGCCTGTCGCAGCAGGCCGCCCAGGGTCTCGTAGTCCTGCTCGGTCATCGGCTCGTAGCGGGCGTCCGCGCCTAGCGATCGCGCCTGGCCGCCGAGGTAGATCACGGCCTCGTACAGGGAATCGCCGAGCGCGTCGCCGGCGTCGCCGCAGACCACCATGCGCCCGGCCTGGGCCATGAAGGCCGAGAAGCTGCCGACGCTGCCACCGACGACGATGTCGCCGCCCTTGAGCGAGATGCCGCAGCGCAGGCCGGCGTCGCCGTCGATCACGAGCAGGCCGCCCTGCGCGCTGGCGCCGGCGCCGTTGCTCGCGAAGCCCTGGACATGGACGCGGCCGCTCATCATGTTCTCGGCCACGCCAGTGCCGGCGCTGCCGGTGATCGTCACGCGGGCATGCTTATTCATGCCGGCGGCGTAATAGCCGGCATGGCCCTGGACCTCGACCTCGAGCGGCTGGTTCAGCCCCACGGCGATGCTGTGCGCGCCGTCCGGGTTCACGACCGTGACGCGGCGCGCGTCGTCGGCGGCCAGCGCGTGCAGCGCCTCGTTCATCGCGCTGAGCGTCGACTTCGCGAGGTCGAACTTCAGCGCTTCCTTCACGCTTGCCATATGTACATCTCCTCGGGTGCGGGTTCGAAGATCTTGGCGTTCTTGATGTCGGGCAGATGCGCGAGCGAGCGGAACTCCGACGCAATCGCCACGTAGTCGTCGTTCTCGGCGACGAGCGCCGGCTTGCAGGCGAAGGGGTCGCGGATCAGCGCGAGCTGGTCGGCGGTACCCATCAGGAAGGTGTAGAAGCCATCAAGCTCCTCGAAGCCCTTGTGCAGCGCCTCGGTCAGCGTATCGCCCTCGCGCAAGCGGAATTCGAGGAAGCGGCAGGCGCCTTCGGTGTCGTTGTCGGTGTCGAATTGCACGCCCTCGCTTTCGAGCTTGCGCCGCACGCCGTTCGGGTTCGACAGCGAGCCGTTGTGCACGAGGCAGAAATCCTCACCCGCGGTGAACGGGTGTGCGCGGTCGGGCGTGACGGCCGATTCGGTGGCCATGCGCGTGTGCCCCACGAGATGGCTGCCGCTGAGCTTGTCGAAGGCATAGCGCTCGGCCACCTGCGCCGGCGTGCCGACATCCTTGAACAGGTCGATGCTGCGCCCGACCGACAGCACATGCAGCTTGCGGTGGTGTTCGCGCAGGTAGCGCCGCACGGCCTCGGGCGCGCGCGGCACGGTCAGCACGGCGTGGTTGCCGCGTGCCTCCACGGCCACCGCCATGTCGAGGTGGTCGAGCAGTTCCTTGGCCAGACCCGACCAGTTGAATTCGCTTCCCGCCTCGGTCATGCCCGAATACAGGCTGATCTTGCGCTCGTCCTTGCCGACCGGATTGCCGAACACCGCGAGCCCGGCCGATTCCGGTCCGCGCTCGGTCATGCCGATCAGCATCGGCACCATCCACTCACCGAGCCGCCGGCGCAGCGCCGGTTTCTTCACCAGCAGTCCCACGATTCCGCACATGATTGCTTCCCCTCACGGTGATCGAGTTCAATAGAACTCGAGGTAGGTCGAGATTTCCCAATCCGATACATGGCGCATGTACTCGATCCACTCCATGCGCTTGAGCCTGATGAATTCGACCGCCACCGGGCCCAGCGCCTGCATCAGCGTCGCGTCGGCCTCGAGCGCATCGAGCGCCTGCGCCAGGTTCTGCGGCAGGATGCCGATGCCGTGGTCGCGCAGCTGCTGTTCGCTGTAGTCGTAGAGGTTGTCGTTGTTCGGCTCGCCGGGGTCGAGCCGGTTGTCGATGCCGTCGAGCCCGGCGGCGATCACCGCCGCCGTCGCCAGGTAGGGGTTGCAGCCGCCGTCGGGCAGGCGCAGCTCGATGCGCCCGCCGGGGCCGCGCACAAACGACGAGCGGTTGTTCAGGCCGTAGCTGATGTAGGCCGGCGCCCAGGTCGCGCCGGTGAGCGAGCGCCCGACGACGAGCCGCTTGTACGAATTGACGCTCGGGCAGCACAGCGCCGTCAGCGCCGCGGCGTGGCGCATCAGCCCGCCCATGAACTGGTAGCCGAGTTCCGACAGCGCCATGCCGCGCCGGTCGCCCTTGTCCTCGAACAGGTTGCGCCTGGCCTGGCCCATGCTCATGTGGAAATGCAGGCCGTTGCCCGGCCGGTTCGAGAACGGCTTGGGCATGAACGAACAGATCAGGCCGAGGTCGTTGGCGATCTCCGACGCCGCCATCTTGAAGAACACGTACTGGTCGCAGGAGGTGAGCGCGTCGGCGTACGTGTAGTTGATCTCGAACTGGCCGTTGGCGTCCTCGTGGTCGATCTGGTAGACGTCGATGCCGACTTCGCGCAGCCCGTCGGAGAGCCGCTCGAGGAAGGTGCGCACGCGCGACAGGCCCTTGTAGTCGTAGCAGGGCTTGATCAGCGTGTCGCCGGGGTCGCAGGGGACGATCTTGCCTTCGGCCGTCTTCTTCAACAGCGAGAACTCGGGCTCGAGCCCGGTGTAGAAGGTCCAGCCGCGCGCCGCCACGCGTTCGAGCTGGTGCTTGAGGACGACGCGCGAGCAATGGTCGTGCGGCTCGCCGTTCGTGTGACCGTCGCAGACCACGCGCGCATAACCGGGCTGCCAGGGCACGGCGCTCAGCGTCGCCGGGTCGCCGACGGCCATGTAGTCGGGGCCGTTGGGCGCGATGCCCATGCCCCAGATCGCGCCGCCGGCGAAACCGGCGCCGGTCTTCAGCACCTCGTCGTAGTGGTCGGCCGGCACCGACTTCGTCTTCGCCACCCCGTGGATGTCGACGAACTGGGCCAGCACATAGCGGATATGCCGTTCCTCGAAGAACTGGCGTGCGCTCGAATTCGTCATGGTGTCTCCTTGATTCGTGGGCGTGATCGGCTGGGTGCTCAGGCGCGGCCGCGCGGCCCGGCGATGAGCGGCGACAGGGTTTGCGAACCGACGGCCCCGCCGCCCAGGCTCTGCGCCACCTCGACCAGGGTGGTCCAGAGGTATTCGCCCCAGCTGCCGTCGCACCACAGGCGGTAAAGCGGGATGGCGCCGGCGTCGTCGCGCAGCAGGGTGACGCCGACGCCGACCATCGAGGTCAGCACGACCAGGCGTTCGGTCACGGCGAGCGCGGCGAAGTCGTAGCTGCAGGTCTGGCGCAGCAGTTCGTGCACGCGCGGCCCGCACAGCACGAGCGCGGCGTCGAAGCGCGGCACCGGATGGACGCGGGCCGCCGGCGCCGCCGCCGCGAGCATCGGCACGAGTTCGCTGCCGGGTGCCGCCTCGACGAGGTATTCGTTGTCCCCCAGCCGCAGCACCCAATCGCCTTCGGCCGTGCGCAGCCATTGGTTGGCGCGCGGCGGTGTCGGCACGCCGCGCTCGTGCAGCCAGGCCGCGGTCCCCGCGCCCTTGATGCCATGGCGCCGCCGCGCGCCGATCTCGCCCACTGCCACCGCGGCCAGGCGCTGCGATTCGTCATCGGCATACCGCGCCACCTGTGCCATGCCGTCGTCGTCCGACCAGGTGAGGCCCTCGGCGTCCTGCAAGCCGCGCAGCGGACCGGTTCGGGGCAGCGCGTTCACGCGGGCTCCTTCTGGCGCAGGTCCTGCGGGTCGTAGAACGGGAGCGCGCAGACCTCGGCCTCGACCTCGCTGCGGTCGCCGAGCCGGATGCGCAGCACGCGGCCGACGGCCGTCATGTCGGCGCGCACGCTGGCCAGGCCGATCCAGCGCTGCAGCGTCGGGCTGTAGGCGATGCTGGTGACGCGGCCGCCGATCTCGCCGTTCTCGATCACGAGATGGCATTCCTGCGGCGGCCTGCCGTCGAAGCCGGGCGCGAGGCGGAAGCCGACCGGCCGGTTGCGCGCCGGCAGCCGCGCGATCGCCTGCAGCGAACGCTGGCCGATGAAGAACGGCTTGTTCATCTTCAGCGCCCAGTCCATGCCGGCCTCCCAGGGCGTCGTCAGCCCGTCCGTGTCCTGGCCGACGATGAGGTGGCCCTTCTCGAGCCGCAGCAGCCGCTGCGCCTCGATGCCGAAGGGGCCGATGCCCTGCGCCTGGCCCTGGGTCATCAGCAGGTCCCACAGAGCCGGGCCGTACTCGGCGCCGACATGGATCTCGTAGCCCCATTCGCCGACAAAGCCCACGCGCATCAGCCGCGCAGGCACGCCGCCGACCTCGCCGCAGCGGCAGCTGCCGTAGGGGAAGGCGGCCGACGCGAGGTCGATGTCGGTGAGCGGGCGCAGCACGGCGCGCGATTCCGGGCCGGCCAGGTTCATGGCCGTATAGGCGCCGGTCAGGTTGACGATGCCGCAATCGAGCCGCCAATCGGCGTTCAGCCGCACGAGCTCGCGGTAGACGGTGGCCGCGCCCGAACTCGTCGTCGTGAAATAGAAATGCTCGGCGCCCAGCCGCGCGACGATGCCCTCGTCGGTCAGCACGCCCGATTCGTCGCACATCGCGGCGTAATTCAATGCGCCGACGGCCATCTTCGAATAGCGGCCGGTGTAGATGCGGTCGAGGAATTCGGCCGCCTGCGGCCCGCGCACCTCGATCTTGCCCAGCGTGCCGACGTCGATCAGGCCCACCGCCTCGTGCACGCGCGCCGCCTCGGCGCGTATCGATTCGATGCGCGAGCGGCCCGCCACCTCGTAATACTCGGGTCGCTCCCAGGCGCCGACGGTGATCCAGCGCGCGCCCAGCGCCTCGTGGCGCGAGCGCTGCGGCGTGTGGCGCTGCGGGTTGAAGCCGCGCCCGGCCAGATGCGACATCGGCACCGGGTGGTAGAACGGCCGCGCCGTCGTCGTGCCGACCTCCTCGGGCGAGCGTCCGAGCAGCCGCGCGAGCACGCGCAGCGCCGTCATGTTCGAATGCTTGCCCTGGCTCGGGCCCATGCCCACCGTCGTGTAGCGCTTGAGCAGCTCGATGTTGTCGTAGCCCTCCTGCGCCGCGTGTTCGAAATCCTTCAGCTGCAGGTCCTCATCGAAATCGATGAAGTTCTTGCCCTGCGGATGCGCGACGACGGGCCAGGGATGGCTGGGGCTGCCGCTTTCGGTGCGCAGCGCAACATCGGCGGCCTGGCCATGGCCGGCATGGGCCGCCGCCGCGGCGCCGGCGCGGCGGCCGTCGGCGATGCGCGTCTCGAAGGTGTAGCAGCCATTGACGCGGCCGCAGGCGTAGACGCCGTCGGCGAGCCGGTCGGGCACGAACTGCTCGACCCGCCCCGCATAGCGCATGCGCGTGCCGGCCTGGTACAGCAGATTGGCCGCCGGCATCCAGCCGGTGCTCATCGCCAGCCCGTCGCAGGCGATGCGCCGCGACGGCCGCGGCTGGCCGCGGCCGTCGGCCTCGAATTCGCACAGCGTGACGCCGGCGAGACGACCATCGGACGCCGCGCGCGCCTCGTAGACGGCCTGCCCGGCGAGGCATTCGACCGAACGCTCGCGCAGCTCGCGCACCGGCGGCGTCAGCGGCATGCTCGCGCGCAGGTCGACCACCGCCGGCACCTCGCAGCCGATACCCAGCAGGTCGAGCGCGACGCGGTAGCCGTCGTCGTTGGCGGTGAGCACGACGACGCGCCGCGCCGGCATCACCGCATGACGGTAGATCAGGCGCTGCATCGCGGAGCCGAGCATCACGCCCGGCAGGTCGTTGTTGCGGAACACCGGCGGCTGTTCCTGGGCCCCGGTGGCCACGACGACGGCACGCGCGCGCATCTTCGTCATCTTCTGCGCATCGACCAGCGCCACCCAATGGTCGGCGTAATAGGCGACGGCGCAGGTCGATTCGAGCACGCGGATCGCCGGCTGCTCGCGCACCTCGCGCAGCAGCGCCTGCGTCGCCTCGCGCCGCGCCGCGGCGCCGCCGAGCTGGTACAGGCCGCTGCCGCCGGCATGCGGGTTCTCGTCGACGACGACGACGCGCGCGCCAGCGCGCGCCGCCGCCAGCGCCGCCGCCAGTCCCGACGGGCCGGCTCCGACGACGAGCACTTCGCAGAAGTCATAGCACTTGGGCGTGCGCAGCCGCGGCGCCTCCGGGTCGACGCGGCCCAGCCCGGTCATCCGGCGGAACACCCGTTCCCACATCGGAAACAGGCGCCGGCCATGGAAGGCCTTGTAATAGAAGCCGACCGGCAGGAAGGCCGAGAGGCGGTCGAGCTGGCGCGCTCGGTCGCGCTCGATGCCGCCGTAGGTGTTCACGGCCGTCAAGTCCATGCCCTCGCGCAGGGGCAGCACGTCGCCGCGCAGGTTCAGCGCCGAGCCTTCCTGCAGCATCACGTTGATGTCGTGGTTCGCGGCCGAGAGGATGCCGCGCGGCCGGTGGTACTTGAAGCTGCGCCCGAGCGCATGCACGCCGGCGGCCCAGAGCGCGCTCGAGACGCTGTCGCCGGCATAGCCCTCGTATTCGCGGCCTTCGAAGCGGAAGCGCAGGCGGCGTTCGCGGTCCAGCCATTCGCCGGGCACCGGCGGCAGCCGCATCATGGCTCGTCCCCCGGCAGCCAGGTGCGCAGCACGTAGTCCAGGCCGGTGTCGCGCTCGACGAGGAACCAGGTCGTCGACGGCGTGTGGCACCACCATTCGATCTTCACGCCGGGCGCGCCGTCGCGGTTGAAGACGTAATCGGCCCAGTCCGCGTCGCTCGTCGCCGCGGGGTCGGGCATGGCCCGGCGTTCGCCCCAGCAGACGAATTCGGAGATCGGGCGCAAGCCGTTGGCGGGACAGTTCAGCTGCTTCATGATGCGTCGCGCGGCGGCTTCAGTGGCCGACGCTGGCCGCGCCCTTTTCGCCGGTCAGCGAATAGTTCGCGAAGCGCTCGAGCGAGAAACCCTGGATCAATTCGTGCGGCCGGTCATGCGCCACCGTGTGGGCCATCGTCTTGCCCGAGATCGGCGTCGCCTTGAAGCCCCAGGTGCCCCAGCCGGCATCGATGTAGAAACCCTCGATCGGCGTCTTGCCCATGATCGGCGCGAAGTCCGGCGTCATGTCGGCCATGCCGGCCCATTGGCGCACAACCTTGACGCTCGAGAGGAAGGGGAACATGTCGAGCATGTGGGCGCACAGGCCTTCGGTGAAATCCAGCGTCGAGCGCGTCGAATGCACCTCGTAGGGATCGAGCGAGGCGCCCATCACGAGTTCGCCGCGCGCGCTCTGGCTGATGTACACATGCAGGCTGCCCGAGACCAGGATCGGGTCGAGCCAGGGTTTCATCGGCTCGCTGACCATGGCCTGCAGCGGATGGATCACGATCGGCGTACGCAGCCCCAGCATCTGCGTGATGCGCGGCGTCGATCCGGCGACCGCGCTCAGCACCTTGGGCGTGGCGATGTAGCCGCGGCTCGTCTGCACGCCGCGCACGCGCCCGCCCTGGACGTCGATGCCCTGCACGGCCGTCTGCTGGTGGAGCTCGACGCCGCGGCGGTCGGCGCCGCGGCCGTAGCCCCAGGCCACCGCGTCGTGGCGCGCGATCGCGCCCGGCGCGTGATAGAGCGCGCCCTTGATCGGCGCATGGCCGTCGCAGCTGAGGTCGATCGCGGGCGCGGCGCGCTTGACGGCGGCCGCGTCGACGACCTCGGAATCGACGCCGTAATGCTTGTTGACCTCGGCGCGCCAGCGCATCGTGCGCATCGCCGCATCGGTGTGCGCCAGCGTGTAATGGCCGCGCGTCGAATAGAACAGGTTGAGGTCGAATTCCTGCGACAGGTCCTGCCACAGCTGCACCGATCGGTCGTAGAACTTCACGCCCTCGGGCGTGAGGTAGTTCGAGCGGATGATCGTCGTGTTGCGCGCCGTGTTGCCGCCGCCGAGATAGCCCTGCTCGATCACCGCGACGTTCGTGATGCCGTGGTCGCGCGCCAGGTAGTAGGCCGCCGCCAGGCCATGGCCGCCGGCGCCGATGACGACGACGTCGTAGCTCGCCTTCAGGCGTTCGTGGCGCGTGAACATGCGCGGCTCGGGGTGCCGGCTCGAGAGCGCGAAGCGGACGAGGCGCCAGGGCATCAATGCTCCCGCGAGGTGGGTCGGGCCGCGAACACCAGCGGAAACGCGAGGCGGCGGGCGACCGTCTCGACCGCCCCCGCCTCGTCGCCGGCGCGCATCGCCGCGACGACGCACAGGAACACGCGTTCATGCTCGGCCATACCCTCCAGCACGCCGGCGTCCTCGGGCGGCGCGCGATCGGCCAGCGCCTGGTAGCGATCGACGTACTCGCCGATCTCGCGCTCGAACAGCTCGATCCAGGCGGCGGGCTCCAGCGCCTCGTAGCGCCGCGCCACGCGCAAACCTTCGGCGCGCGCCGACTCGTCCTCGGCCACGCTCAGGCCCAGGCGGTGGATGAACGGCCGCAATCGCATCTTGGTCTCGGTCTCGAACTGCAACATCGTCGAATACAGGCCCTGCAGCCAGGGCGTGGGCGCCGTGGCCGCGAGTTGGGAGAACATCGCCTCGCCCAGGACTTCGCCCTGGTAGACGGCCATCACGGCCTGCAGATAGGAAGGGTCGCGCTGCACGGTGGGCGCGCCCCGGTCGCTCGAATCCGGGGCGCGCATCCTCTCGGGTTCAGGTCTTGTATTCAATCTCGAATTTGCCGCCGGGCATGTGCGGCACGCCCCAGACGGCAACCTCGCGCTTGTACGGCAGCGGGTATTGCGGATCCGCCTCCTCGATCTCGCGTGCGATGCGGTGGCCCGTGAAGGTCGCATCGGCGATCAGGCGCGGCGCCTCGGCGTCGCCGATCACGTAGACGCCCTTGATGCCGTTGGCCGACCATTCCGACTTGCGCGCCTTCAGCTCGCGGTACAGCTTGTCGTCCGAATGGCGGCCCGTCACCAGCACCAGCGAATCGAAGTCGATCCATTCATGCGAGGTGTTGGCGTTGCGTGGCGAGACGCCCTTGCCGCGATAGCTCGCCTTGTAGCCGTCGCCCCACTTGTTGCAGATCTCCATGCGGCCCGGCTCGACCCGCGTGCAGTAATGCTCGCCATATTCGCGGAACTTCAGCTCGTGGTTGCGCCGCATGATGTTCGAGTATTCGAGCGTGAAATGCGTGTAATGCGCCAAGTGCACGCCCGAGACGATCGTCACCTCGTGGCCCGCCATGGCGAGCTTCTCGGCCAGGCTGGTGGCCATGAAATAGGTGTCGTAGTTCAGCACGACGACGCGCTTGCCGATCGGCTTCTTGCCGGCGAAAACCTGCTCCGGGGTCAGCTGGTCGGCTCGCGAGGCGTCGATGCCGGGGATCGGATGGTGCGAGACGCAGTTCGCGCCATCGGTGTTCCACGACGAGCCGGTGGCGATCACGACCTTCTCTGCGCCGTAGGCCAGCACCTCGTCGGCGGTCATCGGCTTGCGGCCCAGCGCAAGCACCGAGTGCTTGTTCTTCTTCAGCAGCTTGGCGATCTGCTGCTCGCGGTAGTCGCGGTGGAAGCCCCATTCGCCGAGTCCGGGCAGCCCGGTCGCGATCGAGTTCAGATGGCCGCCGATCTTCTCGGCGCTGTCGACGAGGTGGGTCGTGTAGCCGCGCTCGAGCAGCACGCGCGCGCATTCGGAGCCCGCCGGGCCGGCGCCGACGACGAGGATCGAGTCGTCGGAGGTCTTCTTCGCAAACTTCTCCGGATGCCAGCCGCGGCGGTATTCCTCGCCGGCCGTCGCGTTCTGCGTGCAGATCATCGGCGGGCCGCCGATCTCCCAGCGCGAGATGCAGACGTTGCAGCCCAGGCAGACGCGGATGTCGTCGATGCGGCCTTCCTCGATCTTCTTCGGCAGGAAGGGGTCGGCGATCGACGGACGCGCGGCGCCGATGATGTCGGCATAGCCCTTGGTGACGACCTCGAGCATCTTCTCGGGGTCGGTGTAGCGGCCGACGCCGAGCACCGGCTTTTTCGCGACCTGCTTGATGAAGCGCGTCCAGTGCAGGTGGTGGCCCGAGGCGTAGTAGCGCGACGGCGTCGCGTTCTCGCCCCATTCGGCGATGCCGCAGAGGTTGACGTCCCAGAGGTCGACGATGTCGTCGGCGAATTCGACGAACTTGAGCCCGTCGTCCTCGACCTCGACACCGTCCTTGCCCAGCAGCGTGTCGACGGCGAAGCGCACGACGACGGCCATGTCGTTCGGCACGGCTTTGCGCACCTTCTCGATCGTCTCGACCCAGAAGCGCGCGCGGTTCTCGAACGAGCCGCCGTACTTGTCGGTGCGGTGGTTGTAATAGCGCGAGAGGAACTGCAGCGGAATGTAGGAATCGGCACCGTACACGTAGACGAGATCGAAGCCGGCGTCGCGCGCGCGCAGCGCCGCGTCGACGTACATCTGCTGCACGCGGGCGATCTCGTCGAGGTCCATCTCCTGGCAATACGTCAGGGTCTCGAATTCCGAGGCGTATTGCGTCGCGCCGCGCGGCGTGCAGCGCGATTCCATGTTCGGCGCATGCGCGCTGCCGTACCAGAGCTCGGCACCGGCGTAGGCGCCGAACTTGTGGATATGGTCGGTCATCGCGCGCAGATTGCGCACGTCGCCGGCGTCCCACAGCCGCGCCGACAGGCGGTGCGTGTCGTCCGATTCGGGGTGCACCGAGCAGTATTCGGTGTTGATCGCCGCCCAGCCGCCCTCGGCCTTCATCGAGCGGTGCGCCGCCTGGAATCCCGGCCGGTCGGAGCCGGCACCGATGCAATGCGGCACCTGATAGAAGCGGTTCCTGAACGTCAGCGGGCCGACCTTGATGGGCTCGAACAGGATGTCGTGACGCGGATCTCTTGCCATGGCTCGTTCCTCTGTGGTGGATGGTTGAAATGGCCCGTGGCCCTCGTGGCCCGCCCGGGTTCGATGGTCCTCAACTCTCGCGTGCGGCCGGTGGCTGCTTGCGCGTGCCATGGGGCGGCTCCGATCGGCAACTCAACTGTCGTTGAACGCAGGCCGCTCGCCAATTGCCAGCAGGTATTACCACTTGTGGGGTAGTCGGCTCGGTCATCGTCGAAGCGGTTCAATACACCGCCAGCGCGTGGGCGATCGCCACCGTCGCGACGCCGCCGGCCAGGGCCAGGTAGGGCAGGATGCCGGCCCGGTGCACGCCGACCTCGTCGGCCAGCGCATGCTCGCGCGCCGCGGCGGGAAATACGCCCTTGTCCTGCACGTAATGGCGGAACAGGAAGACCGGCACGATGAGCGCCGCGAACACCAGGCCGGTCATCAGCGTGCCCGCGCCGTAGACGTTCGCACCCATGCCGATCAGCGCCAGATTGACGAAACCCAGCACCGCGCCCAGGCCGAGCACGAAGCTGTTGCAGCGGAACGGTCGGCTCCATTGCGGGCGGTCCAGGCGGTGGATCCAACCCGATTGCAGGTTCATGAAATTGAAGATCAGGTAGCCGATGTTCGACGCCGCAAGCACGAACACGTAATCCGACATCAACAGCAGGATGAGGTTGAAGACGAGATCGGTCCACATCGCGCGCGTCGGCGCGCCATGCTCGTTGACATGGTCGAGGTAGCGCGGGAACCAGCCGTCGACCGAGGCCTGGTACAGCGTGCGCGACGAGCCCGCCATCGACGTCATGATCGACAGCAGCACCGCCAGCACCAGCATCACGACGATGATGTTCGCCACCAGCGCGTTGCCGCCGACCATGTGCGACATCACCTGCGCCACGCCCATGCCGCTGTAGATGTCCGGGGCCAGCATGCCGTCGTAGACCGCGGGCGTCGTCACGACCCCCTTGGAGTCGACCACCGCCGGCGTCACCAGCTTGCCCAGGCCGAGGTGGCCCTGGAAGGCGAGCGGAACGAGCGTGAAGACGACCAGGCACAGCAGCCCGGAATAGAAGATGGCCTTGAAGGTGTCGCGCTTCGGATCGGTGAATTCGCTCGTGTAGCACACGGCGGTCTCGAAACCGTAGGTCGACCAGCCTGCCATGAAGAGTCCGCCCGCCATCAGCGTCACGGCGCCCATGTTCCACGGCCCGTCGATCAAGTGGCCCGCGGCATCGTGGGCCAGCGGTGCCAGCGGCAGGAAATGACTCGCCGGCGCGTCGCCGGTGAACAGCGGCACGAGCGCGATCAGCATCAACGGCAGCAGCGCCGTGACGCCGAGCACCATCGTCGTGCGCGCCGAGCGCAGGATACCGCCATGCTGGACCGCGAACACCACCAGCAGCAGGGCCGCGCCGAGCACGAACACGGCGTTGATGCGCAGCGACAGTCCGGTGCGGATGAAGTCGAGATTGACGAGCGTGATCTGCCAGGTGTTGATCGCCGCGTCGGGCGGGAACAGCGCGCCGAGGATGAAACCGGCCGCCAGCCCCGATCCCAGCGCCAGCACCGGCGACCAGGCAAACCAGTTGCACCACACCGACAGCGGCGCCACCAGCTTCGTGTAGCGCACCCAGGCGACGGCGCCGTAGATCGAGGCGCCGCCGGTCTTGTTCGGGAACAGGCCGGCGATCTCGGCGTAGGTGAAGGCCTGGATGAAGCCGAAGATGATCGAGACGGTCCAGATCAGCCAGGCCGGTTTGCCCACCGTCGCGGCAATGGCCCCGACGGTGAACAGCACCAGGGCCGGGACACCGCTGGCGACCCAGAAGGCGCCGGTCCAGGTGATCCTGCGATGCAGGGCCCGCGGGCGCGGTTCCTCGACGATCCGGCTGACGAATTCGCCGGTAGCGGGTTTCATCTCTTTCACGTCATTCTCCTGCGTGCAAAACAAACACCCGCATGCCCGGGCAGGCGGCTGCGCTCCCTATCTCAGGGCAGCGCCTCGGGGATCGGACCTTGCTTCGAGAACAGCTTCAGATGGTCCGTGGCGGTGGCGACGACCGCCGTCAACGCGACCCGGTCGTCGCGCTGCGTCGCCTTGAACGTCACCCCCCCGTCATTGCTTTCGAGCACGGTGCCGTCGAGCCCGCAGGCCACGATGCGCCGCGGGACGGCCGCGATGCCGGTGATCGAATTGCGCGTTCCGGTCGCGCTGGGCTGCCAGCTACGGCCGTCGTCGACGCTGCGGTAGATGGTGCCCCGCAGGCCGCCGACGATGACGGTTCCGTCGGCCAGGGTGATGCCGGTCCAGAACGTTCCCTTGTAGCCGGTCTCGAGGTAGTTCCAGTTCGCGCCGCCGTCCACCGAATGCAGGACGTAGCCATGCTCGGCCGCCACGAACAGTTCGCCATGGGGGCCGGGGAAGATCGCGAACAGGTTCTTGTCGGCCCTGCCGCCGCCCGGGGGCGGGGGCACGGTCAGCTGGTTCCAGGTCTTGCCGCCGTCGGCCGTGGACAGGAGCTTGGACCAGAGGCCGACGGCCCAGCCGTGCAACGCATCGGCGAAGTACACCGAGAACAGCGGCTGATCGACGGAGACATCGTAGGTCTGCAGCTTCCAGGTCTCGCCGCCGTCGGCCGTGTGCAGGATTACCCCCCATTGCCCGACCGCCCAGCCCTGCTTCGCATCGACGAAGCTGACCGCGGTCAGGGTCGAGTTCACCGGCACGGCGCGCGCCTGCCGATAGCTGGCGCCGTCGTCATCGGAGAGAAGCACGATGCCGTGGTCGCCGACGGCGACGATGCGCCTGCCGGCCAGCGCTGCGCCCAGCATCGGTGCGCGCACCGCGCTCTTGCTGAGCTCGGCGGAATGCGGCACCAGCTCGCTCGCGGGGGCTGCCGGCGCCTCGGCCAGCGCCAGCCCCGCGCCCAGACAGGCCCAGATCACGGCGCATCGCGCGATGCCGACGATGCATGGATTCATGGCGCCGACTCCGTACTCAGAAGTTGTAGGTCACGAACGCGCCGAAGTTGCCCCGGTCCGCATAGGGCTGCGCGCCCACGAACGCGCCGCCGAAGAATCGGGTCAGGTTGAAGCCGAGCTGCCAGATCGAGGGGTTCTGGTTCAGCAGTACGTACAGGTTGACCGACTGCGCCCCGCGCAGGTAACTGGCCGCCGGGTTCGGCGTGTAGCCGCCGAGCGCCCGCGAGTAGGTTCCACCGAGCGTGAGCTGCCAGCCCGGGATCACCGAACCGTCGTAGGTCCAGTTGAAGTCGGTGACCATGCCGCTGGACAGCGGAGTGCCGACACCGCGCAGAACGCCGTTCGAGTCGAGCCAGGCGATGCCGCCGGCATCCGGAACCTGGGCCACCGTCGCGCCCTCGACGTTCTGGGTCATGATCGGCTTGATGCCACCGTAATAGGTCGCCACCCACTCGGTCGTCAAGGTCGCGCTCTCCGCCTTTAGTATGCCCATGACGAAGGGCTCGCCCGTCGGCGTGAGCGAGAGCTGACCGGTCAAATGCAACTCGCTCTTGGGCTTGTCGACGAAGAGCGGACAGTCACCGCTCGCCACCGGGCTGAGATTCGTGTTGGCGTTCAAGGGCTGGCCCGGGGTGAAGCAGCCGGACAGGGCCACCGCATCGCGCGGGCGATAGGACAGCTCGGCCCCGATCGCCCAGTCGCCGAGCGCGAAATTCGTGCTCGCGCCGAACAGGTCGCGCCCCGTGCGATAGGAAGCCTGATAGTCGATCCCGGCGGACACCGACGGCGTGCCGATCATGCTGAACACCGGCGACTTGTCCGTGTAATGCAGGTAATACAGGCCGAATTCACCCTCGAAGCCGGTCGGCTTGTCGTGCAGCGAGAATCCGAACTGGGGTTTGTTGCCGGGGTCCTTGTCGCCGAGCGCGCCCGCGCCGAGTATGGGATGCGTGGGATCGTTCGCGTAGGCACCCGAGAGTATCGCCGCGTTGATCTGGGCCAGCATCGCGGTCGATAGGCGCCCCGTGGCGCCGGACAGGCGGGCGATCGTCGCGGCATCGATACCGGTGGCGTTGAAGTTGTTGACATCGAACGTGACCGCATCGGCGACACCGCGACCGAAATAGTCGGCCGTCGACCAGAAGCTGCCGATCGGCGGATACCGGTTCTTGTTCCAGAAGAACTGGTAATAGCCTTCGACCGACCAGCCGTTGCCGAGCATGCCGGACAGCGTCAGCATCGGCGCGGGCAGCACGTACTCCTTGATCTGCGTCCCCGGTATCAGGGCCTTCTGGTAGTCGATCGCGCTGGTGGCGTTGATGCCGCCATACAGGAAGACGCTTTCACCCCAGTTGAGGACCTGGTTGCCCAGGCGCGCGCGCCAGACCTGACTCCCCGATTCGAACCGCTTCCCGGCCCAGAGGTCCAACAACTGCGCATTGCGCACGACCTGATCCTGCGCCCCCGACGAGAGTTGCGTCCGGTCGGTCTTCTGCGCCAGCGGATCGTAGAAAGCGGTGCCCCGGGCCATGAAATCGAGCCCGTCCGCCCTGTCATGCGCAAGGAGCTCGGTCGTGAACTTGAGGTAGCCCGAAAAGGCCTGACCCTTGTGGTAATTCAGATTGCCATTGTCGCCGGCCGACCAGGCGCCGGTGTTCGCCCCCGATACGCTGGTCGGGTCGCCGCTGAGACCCGCGCTGGGGCTCTGGGTGCGGAACGCGGTGCCCATCGTGATCTGGCTGTCGATCGAGCCGGTCCAGATCCCCTCGTGGAACGGGACGGCCGCCGCATGGGTGCAGCACAGCGCGGCCGGAAGGGATGCGAGGAAGCAGCGATACCTAGTCATTGCGAGTCTCCTTGTTTCGGTGATCCATTACAGGTCAATGGGCCAGAATTCCCGGTGCTCGCACGGGCGCGCGGCGAGGGAAGACCCGGTCGAGCAGGACGACGATGGCCGGCAGGACCGTCATCGCCATCACGAGATTGACGATGAACATGAAGGCGAGCAGCTTGCCCATGTCGGCCTGGAACTTGAGCTGCGAGAACGACCAGGTCGCCACGCCGACGGCCAGCGTGATGGCCGTGAAGATGGTCGCCATCCCGACTTCGAGGATCGAGAACTCGAGCGCCTTGACGATCGGCTGTCCGTTGGCCAGATGCAGCTGGAGTCGGTTGTAGATATAGAACGCGTAGTCGACGCCGATGCCGACCGCCAGCACCATCACCGGCAGGGTCGCCACGGTGAGCCCGATCTGGAGCTCCTTCATGAACCAGTAGCCGACGAAGGTGCCGACTGTCAGGGGCAGGCAGCAGGCGAGCACGGCGCGCAGGTCGCGGTATGTCACGAGGACGAGGACGACGATGGCCGCGTAGACGTACAGCATCATCGGGAGCTCGCTCGCCTGCACCTCGTCGTCGATCGCGGCCAGCAGGCCGGCATTGCCGGCCGCCAGGCGTATGGTCACGCCGGGGAGCCGGTGCGAGGCGCGGTAGGCCTTGGCTGCGGCGATCACGCGGTTGATCGTCGTCGCCTTGTGGTCGGTCAGGTAGATGTTGACGGCCGTCATGCCGCAGTCGCCCGTCATGTAGCCCGGCAGGCGGCTGATCTCCTCGCTCAGGGCCTCGTAATTCGTGGCATCGATCGGGATCACCGCCATCTTCGGATTGCCTTCGTTGTAGCCCTCGTTGTAGGTGCGCAATTGACTCGAATAGGAACTGACCGAGACCACGCCGCGCAGGTTCTGCATGGCCCAGGTGAAGTCGTCCTCGAACGCGCCCAGGGCGACCCGGCCGCAGGAATTCGGCGCCGCCTCGAAAACGACCGTCAGCCAGTCGAGTCCGACGTCGTAATTCGTCGCGATGTCGACGGCATCCCGGTTGAAGCGCGCATCGGGCCGCAATTCCGGCGCACCCGGCTGCAGCGTGCCGATGACCCGATCCCGGCTTTGCCAGACGGCGGCACCGAGCACGAGGGCGGCGACCACGAGCACGACATTGGCGCGCCTCGGTTCGGCCACGCGCGCCAGCGACCTCAACCACTGCGAGCGGCGCTCGCGCTTGATCATCGCCTTCTGCGCGTACGCCTTCGTGATGACGAAGCAGGACGCCACGACGGGCAGCATGATCAGATTCGTGATGATCTTGTAGCCGACGCCGATCGAGGCGGCCATCGCCAGCTCACGCACCATCGGGATCGGCACCAGCGCCAGCGTGATGAACGAGACGAAGGCCGTGATGAGCGCCAGCGTGCCGGGGATCAGCAGTCCCGTGAAGCTCAGGCGCGCTGCCGCCATCGCGTCGTGGCCATGGGCGATCTCGCGCACGATGAAGTTGATCTGCTGCAGGCCGTGCGAGACGCCGATCGAGAACACCAGAAACGGCACCAGGATCGCCAGCGGGTCGAGTCCGTAGCCGAGCAGGTGCAGCGTGCCGAACTGCCACACGAGAGAGGTCAGCGAGCAGGCGATCGGCAGGATCGTGAAGCGCAGCGAATGGCAGTACCAGTAGACGGCCAACGCCGTCAGCAGCAGGGCCAGGCCGAAGAACTGGACCACGCTGCCGGCACCGTCGGCAATGTCACCGATCTGCTTGGCGAAGCCGATGATCTCGATCTTGAAATCGGCGTCCTCGAATTTCCCCCGTAGGTCCTTGTTCAGGATGTGGTTGTATGCGATGTAATCGAGCTTCTTGCCCGACGCGTCGACCTCGTCGAGGTCTGCGGTGATCATCGCGCTGTCCTCGTTGTGCGAGACGAGGGTGCCGATGAAGCCACCCTCGCTCGCGGCATGTCGGATGTTCGCGATGATGGCCGGCGTCAGCGTCTGCGGCGAGATGGTCCCCGCGATCAACGGGTCGGCGCGGAATCCCTCTTCGGTGATCTCGTTGACGAATGAATTGGGTGTCCACAGCGATTGCACGCCCAGGCGCTGGACATTGGGCAGCGCCGCCACGGCCTGCGTCACCTGGTAGAGCCGGGTCAGCCCGGCGACGGTCCAGATCGATCCGTGCCGGGCCTTGACGACGACCGTCAACCGGTTCGCGCCGAACAGGGCGCTGCGGTATTTCTCGAAGGTCTTGACGTATTCATGGCCGATCGGGATCTGCTTCTCGAATCCGGCCTGCATCCGCAATTGCAGCGCGAAATAGCCCATCACCGCGGTGAAGACGGCGATGACGCCCAGCACCAGCCAGCGGCGGCCGAAGAAGAAACTCTCCAATCGAGCCACCAGGGTCGTCAGCATGATCGGATTCCTTTGCCAGATGGACGCGCTACGGTCGCGCCCGCGCGGCGCGGCCATGCCTGGGATGTGTCGCGGGGCATCGGTCCCGCGCCCGAAGGCGCGGGACCGATGCCGGGACCGCTCAGCGCGCGCTGATGGCGCGCAGGTTGTCGGGCGTGTAGAAGCCGGAGCTGAACTTCGGGTCGCTGGACTTCTCGTGCCACTGCTCGTCGACCCCCTGGCCGATGACCGAGTAGTCGGCGACATAGCGCCCGCTCTGCAGGTCGTATTGGACGAAGGGGCCGTAGGTGCAGACGCCACCGAGTTCCCATACCGGAATCTGCCAGGCCTGGCGCACGTTCCAGAGCTTTCCGCTCGCGTCGTAGTCCTCGGCGATGAGGATGTTCCAGCTGTCCTCGTCGAGGTAGTAGATGCGATGCGGCGCGCTGTGGCGCTCGCCGGCCTTGACCTTGGCGTCGACCACCCAGACGCGGTGCAATTCGTAGCGTCCGAGCGAGGGATTGACGAAGTCGCGCTTGTAGCCGTCCGCCGTCTTCGCGTTGAAGTCGTACATGTGGAACGCGTCGTGCGGGATGTAGATTTCCTTCTTGCCGACGATCTTGTAGTCGAAGCGGTCGAGCTGGCTCCAGAACATGTTCTGGATGTCGACCATGTACTCGTTCTCGAAGCCGATCAGCGGCGAATCGTAGGCATAGGCCGGCAGCCGCCGCACCCGTCGCTGGCCGGGGAAGTAGTAGTAACTTTCGGTCGGCTTGTTGATGTAACTGGTCGAGATCAGCGCCTGGCCGGCGAGCGCTACGGGCAGCGAGTATTGATAGTACGTGTAGAGCTCGATACCGCCGTTGTCCTCGACGTTCTTCGCCTCCTTCGCGCCCCAGGGGAAGAACTGCGACAACTCCCAGCTGTAATAGACGAAATTGCTGTCTCCGCGGCGGGGACTCAGCGTGCTACCGCCGTTCTTGAATTCGAAGCCGACGCCGGACAGCCGCAGCTTGTGGTTCCACATCGCCTCTGCACCGGTCTTGGGGATCGGGAACGGCACGCCACCGGCCTTCGCGTGGGCCAGGCTCGAGCCGTCGGCGGCCATCTTCGCCTCGAGGGCGTTCTCGCGCGTCTTCGCCGCCGCCTCCGGCGGTATGTAGCAGTTGCGATGCGTCGGATAGATGTCCATGCGGTAGCCCTTCAGCTGCTTGACCAGCGCCACCTGACCCGGCGTCATCTTGTCGGCGTATTTGTCGACATTGGACGCGTCGATCGTGAACAGCGGCTTCTCGTCCTTGATGCGGGCGTACTGCGAACGAACCTTGCCCCAGGTCCAGCCGGGCAGCGGCAGGTCGGGCTTGTTGGCAAAGGCGGGGATGAGGCCGTCCTTGCTCGCCCCGGCCTCGGCGCCGACGACGGTGAGGTCCTTGCCCAGGCGATCGACATCCCCGGCCCAGGCGCCCGTGGCCAGCGTTGCGGCCAGCAGCAGCGGCCAGGGGGCATGGACTCTGCGGGTGGGCCTGCTGGCCGGAGCTTGTCTCGATATGCTCATCTTCGTTCCTTGGTTGGGGCCAGATCGGACGCCGGATCCGGCGTCGGCGAGGGATCACGTCATTCGAATTGCTTTTCGAGTTCGTCGGCGATCTCGAACATGTCGCCGACCACGCCGTAGCGCGCGACGCTGAAGATCGATGCGTTGGGGTCGGTGTTCACCGCGATGATCGTGTCGACATGCTTCATGCCGGCCAGGTGCTGGATCGCACCGCTGATGCCCATCGCGATATAGAGCTTGCACTGACTGGCGGTGCGGCCGGACTGGCCGATCTGGCGCGACTTGGGCAGCCAGCCGCTGTCCGCCACGGGACGCGAACAGCCGAGCGCGAAGCCTATGCGGTCGGTCAATGCGCGGAAGCGTTCGATGTGGTCCTGCTCGCCGACGCCGCGCCCGACCGAGAGGATGAAATCGGCGGCCGTCATGTCGATGTCGCCGCTGGCCGGCGGTTCGATGAATCGCAGGTTGCGCGTGCGCGATGCCGGCGCGGCGAAGACGAACTCGCGCGCCGCCGGCGCGGCCGCGGCCGCGCTCGCCGGCTTGTAGGTGCCGGGGCGCAACGTCAGCAGCACGGCGCCCTGGCGGAAGCCGAGTTCGACGACGACCTTGCCGCCGTAGCCGGCGCGCGTCGCGACGACCGCGCCGTCCGCGACGGCGAGGCCGAAGACATCGGTGGCGAAACCGTAGCCGCAGCGCAGCGCCAGCGCCGGCGCGAAGCCCATGCTGTCGATGCCGTGCGAGACGAGCACGAGGCGGGGCTCGAACTGGGTGCAGGCGGCCGCGACTGCGCGCTCCCAGGTCTCGGCGTCGAATTCCGCCTCGGGCGTCTCGATGAACACGATTTCATCGACGCCCTCGATCGCCAGGCCGGGCTCGAGCGCGCGGCAGCCCTTGCCGACGACGACGAGCTGGACCCGGCCGCCGAGCGCGGCGCGCAGCGGCTGCGCACCGGCGACGAGTTCGGCCGTGACCGGGCGCAGCGCGCCCTGGCGATGTTCGGCAATGATGAGAATGCCTGCCATCGTCAATCTCCCCTGACTTCACGGATGATCGCGGCGATGCGGGCCGCCTGTTCGGCCGGCGAGCCGACGATGAGCTGGGCCCGGCTCTTGGTCGGCAGCGCCATCGAACGCACGTACGACAGCGAGCCCGGCGCCCCGATCTCGCTCTCGGGCAGGCCGAGTTCGCGCGGGCCCGTGACCTCGATCGGATGCGCCGCCGCCTGCTTGATGCCGCGCAGCGAGGCGTAGCGCGGCGCCGCGATGCCCAGCTGGATCGTCAGCACCGCCGGCAGCGCCACCGCTTGTTCGTGCAGCAGGCCGCCCTCGAGCTCGCGCTGCACGACGGCGCGGCCGTCGACGATGTCGAGCGCCGTCACCACCGCCGCATGGGCGCGGTCGAGCAGCGCGGCCAGCGCCGTTCCCGTGCTGCCATGGGCATGGTCCGAGGCCTGCGCCCCGGTGAGCACGAGTTCGGCCCGTTCGCGCCGCGCCAGCGCCGCCAGCACGCGCGCGATGGCGATCGAATCGGCGCCCGCCAGGGCCTCGTCCCAGATGCGGATCGCGCGGTCGGCACCCTTGGCCAGGCATTTGCGCAGCACCTCGTCGGCCTCCTCGGGTCCGACCGTGGCGACGCAGACCTCGCTCACGCGGCCGGCCTCCTTGAGCAGCACGGCCGCCTCGAGCGAGTAGTCGTCCCACTCGTTGAGGTCCCAGTTGATGAATTCGGCGTCGACGTCGAGTCCATCGGCCCGGATCTCGAAATCCTCCTCGAGCGAGGCGACGCGCTTGACGGGTATGAGTATCTTCATGCGTTGAACGGCCTGTTTCAGGGAGTGATCACGGCTTCGGGCGCGGGCGCCGGGGCGGGTTCGGCAAGGCATTCGTCGAGCAGCTCGATCAGTTCGCGCACGACGAAGCGGCCCTCGTTGCCGGTGGCCTTGAGCGCGTCCTCGAACATCGTCAGGTCCTTCGGGCAGGCGACGACGAAGGTCTCGAGGCCATCGAGTACCGCCGCCTCGCGCATGCGCAGGTGCGCCGGCTTGTCCTGGCCGACCGGGTCGGGAATCCAGATGCGACCGCCACCGGCGCCGCAGCAGAACGAGTTGTCGCGCGAGCGCGGCATCTCGACCAGATCGCAGCCGATCGCGCGCATCACCGCGCGCGGCGCCTCGAAGACCTTGTTGTAGCGGCCGAGATGGCAGGGATCGTGGTAGGTGACGCGGCGCGACAGGCGGCGACCCGGCGCGAGGCTGCCGTCGGCCAGCCATTCGGCGAGCAGCTCGGTGTAATGCAGAATCTCGTGGCGCGCGCCGTATTCCGGGTATTCGTTGCGTATCGTGTTCAGCGAATGCGGATCGGTCGTGACGATGCGGCGGAAGCCGCAGTTGCGCAGCAGCGCGATATTGTTCTCCGCCAGCAGCTCATACAGACCCTCCTCGCCGACGCGGCGCACGTCGTTGCCGGCGTTGCCCTCGCCTTCGTAGAGGATGCCGAAGTCGACGCCGCGTGCGTGCAGCAGGCGGGCGAAGGCCTGCGTCACCTTCTGGTTGCGCGGGTCGAACGAGGCGTAGTCGCCGACGAACCAGAGCAGGTCGACCGGCTCCTTGCGCGCGTCCTTGATCGTGAACGGCAGCGCCTTGGTCCAGGCGGCGCGCTTGCGCCGGGATTCGCCGAAGGAATTGCCGTTCTTGTGCAGGGCCTGCAGCGTCTTCTGCAGGATGGGCTCCATCTCGCCGTCCTCGACCAGCTTGCGCCGCATCTGCACGATGATCGGCACATGCTCGATCGCCACCGGGCAGATCTCGACGCAGGCCATGCAGGTGCGGCAGGACCACAGCGTCTCCATGAAGACCTGGCCGATGTCCTTGCCGTGGATGTCGAGTTCGGCAGCCTCGGGCAGCGCCTGCTTTTCGAGCGCGTCGTTGGCGAATTCGCGCAGTGAAAGAATGACATCGCGCGGCGACAGCGGCGCGCCAGCGGCACGCGCCGGGCAGGCCTCGTGGCAGCGGCCGCATTTCGTGCAGGCGTCGAGGCTGAGCAGGTGCTTCCAGGTCAGGTCGGTGATCTTCGCGTAGCCGACCGTCTTGGCCTGGGCGTCGGCCTTGGGCAGGCGCTGCGCGGCCAGCGGGTCGCGCAGCAGCAGCGACGCGCCGGCGGTGAAGATATGCTTGACCTTGGTGCGCGGGATGAGCGCGATGAAGGCCAGCGCCAGCAGGCCGTGGAACCACCACAGGCCGGCGCGCAGCATGCCCGCAGTGGCGGCGTCGACGGACGGCCGCAGCGCCGCGGCGATGAGCGCGCTCACCGGCGTCCACCAGCGGAACGTCCAGACCTCGGGCCTGTCCTGCAGCCACAGCAGCCGCATCGCCGCGATCATGAAGCCGGTGACGCCGATCGTGATCAGCACCCACAGAAAGGCCCAGTCCTCGATGCGGTAGGCGCTGCGGTCGGCGTCCGGCGCGTCGGGGGCGCGATCAGGGCGCGCGTAATCGAGCTTGGGCGGCTTGATCCAGCCGCGACGGATCATCATGTAGATCAGGCCGCCGACCAGGCCCACACCGGCGATATTGCAGACGAGCCGGAACCAGAGATAGAACGGCCCGTACCAGAAGTGCCAGCCGAACAGGCGCGCGGTGATGTCGTATTCGAGCGTGATCGTCGCCGTCGCGATGGCCAGCGTGATGAAGCCGACGAAGATCGCCAGATGCGCCCAGCCCGCGGCCGCGTCGCGCCGGCGCAGCGTGCGATGCGTCGCGAGCACCGCCACCAGCACGCGCAGGCGCGCCGCCAGGTGGCGCAGCGCGAGGCCGTCGGGCGCGCCGCGCCGGTATTTGCGGATCTCGATCCAGCAGCCCCAGCCGAAGACGCCGAGCGCGGCGAAGCCGATGACGTAGAACAGCAGCACCGCGGGCTCGGGAAAGCCCTGGAACAGGATGCGCGTGACCAGGCGCGGGTCGATCGCGGCTGGCGTGTTCGGTTCCATGCGGCGGCGGCTTCAGTCCGTGGCGCAGCTGCGCGTCACTTCTGGTAGACGATCTCGAAGCTGCCGCCCGGCATATGCGGCGCGCCCCAGACCGCCGTCTCGCGCCGGTAGGGCTTGGGCCGCTGGGCATTGGCTTCCTCGATCTCGCGCGCCAGGCGGTGGCCCGAGAAGGTCGCGTCGGCGATCAACCGCGGCGCCTCGGCGTCGCCGGCGAGGAACACCGACTTGATGCCGTTGGTCGCCCATTCGCCGCTGCGCGCCTTGAGCTGGCGATGCAGCCCGTCCTCGGAATGGCGTCCGGTGACGAGTACGAGCGAGTCGAATTCGATCCAGCGCTGCGTCCCGTTGACATTGCGCGGCAGCGCGCCCGGACCGCGGTAGCTGCGCTTGGATCCCTCGCCCCAGATGTGATAGACCTGCAGCCGCCCCTTCTCGATTTTCGAGCAGAAATGGTCGCCCATCTCGTGCACGTGGAGCTCGTGCAGGCGGCGCATCATGTTCGGGTATTCGAGCGTGAAATGCATGTAATGCGCCAGATGCACGCCGCTGACGAGCGTGACCTCGTGGCCGGCGAGCGCGAGCTTCTCGGCCAGGCTGGGCGCCATGAAATAGGGGTCCGCATTCAGGATCACGACGCGCTTGCCCAGCGGCTTGCCGCCGGCGATGACCTGCTCGGGCGTGAACTGGTCGGGCTGCGAGGCGTCGGCACCCGGAATCGGCTCGTGGCTCAGGCAGTTCGTGCCGTCGGTGTTCCAGTTCGAGCCGGTCGCGATCACGACCTTCTCGGCGCCGTAGGCGAGGATGCGATCGGCGGTGATCGGCACCTGGCCGAGCATGAGCTGGCTCTGCTTGCTCTTCTTCATCAGCTTCACGACCTGGGTCTCGCGGTAGTCGCGGTGGTAGCCCCACTCGCCCAGGCCCGGCAGCGTGACGACGCCGTTGAGATGGCCGCCGATCTTCTCGGCGCTGTCGTACAGGTGCACCGTATAGCCGCGTTCGAGCAGCACGCGCGCGCATTCCGACCCCGCGGGCCCGGCGCCGACGACGAGCACGGCATCCTTCGTCGTCGCCTTGGGGAAGCGCTCGGGGTGCCAGCCGCGGCGGTATTCCTCGCCTGCGGTCGCGTTCTGGGTGCAGATCATCGGCGGGCCGCCGATCTCCCAGCGCGAGATGCAGACGTTGCAGCCCAGACAGACGCGGATGTCGTCCACCCGGCCCTCCTCGATCTTCCTCGGCAGGAAGGGGTCGGCGATCGACGGCCGCGCGGCGCCGATGATGTCGGCATAGCCCTTGGTGACGATCTCGGTCATCTTCTCCGGATCGGTGTAGCGGCCGACGCCGAGCACCGGCTTCTTCGCGACCTGCTTGATGAAGCGCGTCCAGGGCACCTGGTGGCCCTGCGGGTAGAAGCGCGAGGGACCGGCGTCCTCGCCCCATTCGGCGATGTCGCCGACGTCGACGTCCCAGAGGTCGACGAGCGGATCGGCCATCTCGACGAACTTGATGCCGTCGCGCTCGACCTCGATATGGCCGGGACCGTAGAGCGTGTCGACGGCGAAGCGCGTCGCGATCGCGCATTCGCTGCCGACCGCATGGCGCACCTTCTCGAGCGTCTCGATCCAGAAGCGGGCGCGATTCTCGAGCGATCCGCCGTACTTGTCGCTGCGCTTGTTGTAATACGGCGAAAGAAACTGCAGCGGCAGGTAGGAATGCGCGCCGTAGACATAGACGATGTCGAAACCGGCGTCGCGCGACCGCTTCGCCGCATCGACGTAATAGCCCTGCACTTCCCGGATGTCGTCGAGGTCCATTTCCCGGCAATAGGTCAGGGTCTCGAATTCCGAGGCATATTGGCTCGGGCCGCGCGGCGCCTCGCGCGATTCCATGCAGGGCGCATGCGCGCCGCCGTACCACATCTCGACGCCGGCGAGCGCGCCATGGGCGTGGATCGCATCGGTCATCGCCTTGAGGTTGCGCACGTCGCCTTCGTCCCAGATGCGCGCCGAGAGCCGATGCGTGTCGTCCGACTCGGGGTGGATCGAGCAATATTCGGTGTTGATGCCGGCCCAGCCGCCCTCGGCCTTGAGCGAGCGGTGCGCGGCCTGGAAGCCCGGCTTGTCGGAGCCGGCGCCGATGCAGTGCGGCACCTGGTAGAAGCGGTTGCGCAGGCGCTTCGGACCGATGTCGATGGGCTGGAACAGGACGTCGTACTTCGGATCACGGGCCATCGTTGTCTCCTGGGTGTCCCGGCGCTCGCAGGGCACCGTCAATGGCCGCAACTCTGATCGACCGCGCGGTCGCCGCCAATTCCTAGCTGGGATTACCACCGAATAGGTAGCGCCGCCTGCCGTTAACCCGCGGTTTCCGCCGCCAGCCGTCTACCCCTTAGGGAGTAAGTCCAGCGGATCATTGTTCGATTTCGGCGGCTGCCCGAACAATGCCGGCGCATCGATGACGAATGGAGACGATATGCGCAGGAATTCAGTCCTCAACGAGCGCCACGTCAAGCTGGGTTCCAAGCTCGACGGCGAGATGTGGAACGACATGCCGATTCCCTGGCATTACCGCAGTGACGCGCATGACGAGGTTGTCGCGACGCGCACGCGGGCCGGGCTCTACGACGTCTCGGCGCTGAACCTGATCAATGTGCGCGGCGCCGACGCCGCCGCCGTGATCGACCGCCTGGTCACGATCGACGTCCATCGCCTCGAGCCGGGCCAGTCGCGGTTGGCCGCCGAGGTCGACGAGGACGGCTCGCTCGTCGACGACATCATGATCATCCGCGACGGCGCGCAGCAGTTCCGCATCTCGCACGGCAGCGGCGCCACGCCGGCCACGCTGGCGGCGCTGGCCGAGGGGCGCAAGGTGGTCGTCGAGCCCGACCGCGATGTCCACGTGCTCTCGCTGCAGGGCCCGAAATCGCTCGCCGTGCTGGGTCCGCTGGTCGGTCCGCGGCTGGCCCGGCTGCCCTACTTCCGGCACCTGAAGGCGGAATTGTTCGGGCGCAAGGTCGTCATCGGCCGCGGAGGCTATTCGGGCGAACGCGGCTACGAGGTCTATTGCGCCGCCGCCGATGCCGTGTTCCTGTGGGATTCAATACTCGAGGCAGGGCAGGGCCATGGGGTGATACCGGCATCGTGGACCGCGCTCGACCTCACGCGCGTCGAAGGCGCGTTGCTGTTCTTCCCCTACGACATGCCCGAAGGCGATACGACGCCCTGGGAGGTCAATATGCATTGGGCGATCGACGCGGACAAGAAGGCCGATTACATCGGCAAGGCCGCGCTCGCCCGGCTCAAGGGCCGCGAGCGCTTCCGCCAGGCCGGCATGCTGGTGCACGCCTCGACCGCGGTGCCGGTCGGCACGCCGATCTTCGCCGGCAAGCGGCGCGTCGGCTCCGTCACCAGTTCGTCGTACAGCCGGCTGCTGATGCAATCGCTGGCGATGGTGCATCTGGTCCCCTCGCACGCCAATCTCGGCACTGCGCTGACCCTGCGCACCGTCGACGAGGAACTGGCGGGACTGGTCGTGCGCACGCCGTTCTACGACCCGCTGCGCCTGCGCACGCACCCCGAGCAGCTGCGCGGCTGATCGAACATCGGCTCCAGCCCCGCGCGAGGATGCGATGGACGAGACGATGATCGAACTGACGATAGCCGCCTTGCGCGAGGTGGCGCTCGACACGCGTGAGATCGTCCTCGCGCGCCGGGACGGCGGCGAACTACCGCAGTTCAGCGCCGGCAGCCATGTCGTCTGCGCGCTGCCCGTCCACGGCGGCATCAAGCTCAACCCCTATTCGCTGCTCGGCGATCCGGCGCGGCGCGACCGCTGGCGCATCGCCGTGCAGCGCGACGCCGCGTCGCGCGGCGGCTCGGCCTGGTTGTGCGAACAGGCCCGCGTGGGCGCGACGCTGCGCGTGAGCGCGCCGGTGAACCGCCGCCCGATCGCCCGCGAGGCCAGCCATCACCTGCTCATCGGCGCCGGCATCGGCATCACGCCGATGCTGGCCTATGCGCACGAGCTCGCACGCGACGAGCGGACCTTCGAGGTGCATTACGCGTATCGCGAACGCGCGCGCGCCGCCTTCGTCGACGAACTCGAGGAGGTCTCGCCGGGCCGGCTGCATCGCTACGACGATTCGCTGCGCCAGCGGCTGCAGCTCGGTGCGCTGCTCGCCGGCCGGGCGCCGACGACCCATGTCTATATCAGCGGCCCGCGCGCGATGATCGAACAATGCCGGGCGACCACGGCGGCCATGGGCTGGCATGCCGATCGACTGCACGCCTAGGCCGCGCCCGCGGCGCGCCGCGCCGGCCTCATTCCGTAGTCGCGAAGAGGCAGGTGCCTTCCCCCTGCCGGGCCGCTTCGGTCGCTGCTTCGCGGGCGGCCTGCAGCAGTCCATCGGCACCGATGAAATGCGCCGCATTCAGCGCCACGCCGACCGCGACCGACACCGTGTAGAGATTGCCTTCGAATTCGAGCGGGTCGTTCAGCGCCGCGATGACGCGCCCGGCGATGAGCGAGGCGACCGGCTGGATCTCGCGCGCATCGGGAACGGCGCGCGCCATGCCGCCGAGTCGGAAGTCGGTCACGAGGACCGCGAATTCATGGCCGCCGAGGCTGCACACGACCGCCGCGGGTTCGCTCACCCCGGTCAGGCGCCGCACGAGCTGCTCCATCGCGCGCTCGACATGGGCGCCACCGATGCGCTCGAGAAGCGCCGGCAGACCGATCACGTCGACCACGAGCACCGCGAATCGGTAGCCGATGATCTGCGCATGGCGCCACAGCTGCGACAGCAACGCGCTGAACACCTCGTGGCTGAGCATGCCCGTGCTGGCGTCGAGCCACAGGTGGCTGCGGGCCAGGTCGGCCGATCCGCGGTGCTCGCTGACATCGCTGATGAAGCCTTCGATGGCGAGGAATTCGCCATGCGCCGAAAAGACGCCGCGACCATGATCCCAGACCCAGCGCAGGTTGCCCCGCGCGTCGCGAATCCTATAGGCCAGCACATAGGGTTTGCGCTGAGCGAGGTGGCTTTGCACCTGAGCCCATACGAACGTCTTGTCGTCCGGGTGGATCAGGCTGCCGAAGGTGACGCGCTGGTTGTCGACCAGATCGAGCGGATCGTAGCCCGTGAGGTCGAAACAGCCGTCACTGACGAATTCCATCGTCCATTCCGGATCGTTGCGCGACCTGAATACCATGCCCGGCACGTTCGCGAGCAGCGTGTCCAGATAGCGGTCGTTCGACCGCATCGCCGCGCCACTCCTGAATCGTCCCGACATCTCCGCGATCGACCCAACCGCGCCGACGAGCAGCGCATTTTCCTGCGTGTAGGGCCGGGCCTGGATACGCACCCAGAGCATGGCACCGCTGGCGGTGACGAAGCGGCATTCCGCGTTCATGTGATCGAGGCGACCATGGCCCAGGTCGGTCAGCGCCGCCTCGATCGAATCCCGATCTTCGGGATGAATCAGCGAGGCCAAGCGCAGCCCCGCGCTCGAGACGGTCGTGCGTCCGCTGAGCCGCTCCCAGGCCGGCGTCAGACGCTCGATGCGGCAGCCGCGGTCGATCTGGAACAGCACGAGGGCAAGCTGTCCCACCATCAACTCGAGGGTACGGTCGGTTTTTGCCGATTGCATCGGGGCGGCATCGTCGCGTACCATCTGCAACAGGACTTTCCCGGGCAGGCCTTCGAGCGGAGCCAGGCTGACCTGCACTTTCAGGATGAAGTCGTCGGCGCGTACCAGCCTGAGTGTTCCCTTCGACTGAGACGCGGGCCGGCCGGCGTCGGCGCACAGTTCCGCGAAAGCGGCATGATCGATCGGGTGCACGAGGTTCGTCAGATGAAGTCCTACGATCTGATCCCCGCGTCCCGCGTAGCCGAGCAGGTCCAGAAAGGCCTTGTTGGCCATCACCACCGTATTCCCGTCGAGCGCGATCGCAGGCACCGAAATCGCGTTCACCAGCGCTTCGCTCCAGACCTCGCGCTCGTAGGCGACATCGCCCGGTGCGGCGCTGCGGCGGACATCCCGCTTCGCGCCGAACCAGATGACGACGGCGACGATGATCGTGGCGATTGAGGTCAGGCCGATCGCCGCCGCACCCGCCCCCCAGGAAGCCAGAATGACCGAGAACACGATGGCCAGCAGCCAGGCGGCAAATACGAGTATCGACATTCGAACCTTGGCGTTCCTCGGTTTGGGCCGTCAGCGCTTCCCGCTCTTCACGGAAATCGCGGCCACGCTCATTGGCTGCGCATTGTCAGTGGCGCTGGCGCTTTTTGGAAGCGCGATGGTGCAGCGGGATTTCAGCACTCGCGTGTCGGCATTGAGCCGGGCCTGCGCGGAGACGACTTCGATTCCCTCACATGAGGTCTGCAGCCGGATCGCGGTCGCGAAATCGGAGATGCAGACCCGGGCGGCGGTCGCCTCGCTGATGCAGTTGCTGGCATTCGCGCTCTTTCTCTCGGGCATGATCCTCATCATTCGCCGCTTGCACGCCAAGCTCGTAAGAGGCGTCGGCCCCGCGCTAGAGTCCGTTGCAGAGCCGGCAAGGCGGGGCGGCGACGACGAACTCGACCAATTGCTGGCCTGCTTCGCCGAAATGCGCGCCTGGCGGGCCGGCAGCGAGGCCCAGGGACGCTGGGGCAAACAGCAGCTCGAGGAGGACAGCGAGCGCAAGTCGCAGGCCTTGCAGACGCTGCACAACGTTGCGCGGGTCTTCTCCGACAGCGCGGCGTGCGAGATCAACCTGTTCAGCGGCTTGTTGATGCTCGAAACCTCGCTCGGTGCACGCACGGTGGCGATGTGCCTGAATTCCAGCGCCCGGCAGGCGATCGGCGCGCCAGCGGTGATCCACACCCATGGCGAGCCGATGCTCGCCGACAAGCTGCGCGTCGACCCGATGCCCCACAGCGCCGGCGTGCGCTTCGTGCCGGCCTGGGAGGGATGCGCCTACCAGACGATGGTGGTGCCGATGTCGCGCACCGACGCCGCGATCGGCAAGTTGGTAGCCGAATTCGAGCCCGAGGTCGACGTCGACAATATCCGGCTGCAACTCGCCGAATGCTTCGCCCATCTGGCCACGCTCACGATCTCGAGCGTGAGCCGCAACCAGGAGGAGCGTCGCATCGCGCTGATGGAGGAGCGCAGCGCGATCGCGGCAGATCTGCACGATTCGCTGGCGCAATCGCTGGCGTTCATGAAGATCCAGGTCGCGCGGCTGCAGGGCCACCTGGAGCGGCAGGAACAGCCGGGCGAAGTGCATCAGGTCGCGGTCGAGATCCGCGCCGCGCTTTCGACGGCCTATCGCGAGGTGCGCGATCTGATCGCGACGTTCAGGGTGCGCATCGGCCCCCGCGGCGTGCTCGTGGCGATCCAGGACGCGATCGAGGAGTTCGGCCAGCGCAGCACGCTCGACATCAGTCTGGATGCGCGCCTCGGGCATTGCCGGCTCGAGGCGAACGAAGAATTCCATGTGCTGCAGCTCGTGCGCGAGGCGCTGTCGAATACGGTGCGCCATGCCCGCGCCCGGCATGCCTGGGTCTCGGCCGTCTACAGCGACTCGCAGGGCCTGGTCGTCAGCATCGACGACGACGGCCGCGGCACCGGGTCCGAGCCCGGCGACAAGGCGGGGCATTACGGACTGGGCATCATGAGCGAGCGTGCCCACACGCTCAATGGCAAGCTCGAGATCGCACCGCGGCCGGGTGGCGGGACGCGGGTCCGACTCCAGTTCCTGCCCAAGCGCCTGACGCTGACCGAGGCGTCGATTCCGAATTGAATGCCGGCACGCGGGCGGGTGGCCGCCGCCCACCCCGCGCTGCATTGGAGGTAGTCCCGTGAATACCAAAGTCCTGCTGATCGACGATCACCCGCTGTTTCGCAAGGGTGTGGCGCAGCTGATCGAGGCCGATCCGGAATTCGAACTGGTCGGCGAATGCGGCGACGGTGCCCGCGGCGTCGAGCTGGCGCTGGCGCTGCGGCCCGATGTCGTCCTCATCGACCTGAACATGAAGCCGATGAGCGGCCTGCAGGTGCTGCGCGCAATCAAGGCCGAGGCCATGTCCTGTCGCTGTCTCGTGCTGACGGTCTCCGACGACGAACGCGACGTGCTCGAGGCGATGCGCGCCGGCGCCGACGGCTACCTGCTCAAGAGCCTGGAGCCCGAGGATCTGTGCCAGCGCGTCAAGCAGGCCGCCTGCGGCGCCATGGTGCTCGAACAGAATGTCGCGGGCCTGCTGACCCATGCGCTGAATTCGGCACCGGCGCCGTTACTCGGCGAATTGACCGAACGCGAAAGCGAGACGCTGGGCCTGCTGGCGACAGGGCGCAGCAACAAGGAGATCGCGCGCATCCTGGGCATCGCCGACGCTACGGTCAAGGTGCACATCAAGAACCTGCTGCGCAAGCTCAATCTGAAGAGCCGGCTCGAAGCGGCCGTGTGGGCGCTCAACCATCTGCGCGGCGAGCATGGGATCGCGGCGGCGCCTCAGGCTCCCGCCGCGACCGGGCGGCCCTCGACGGCCAGCGATCGCTGCTGACGCTCGAAGGGCCACCGCCAGAGCGCGCGCCGCGCGTCGGCGCGCCGTATCCGCGGCACATTGGATTCAGAGATCAGGCTTACCTTAATTGTGCGAAAAAAAACTTTGACTGTTGTTGAACAACCTATCGAACTACAGTCGCCCTTCGCAAATGACCGGGTTTCGACGGCTGCCGCAGACCTTCCACGCGCCACGATGAAAATCAATCGCCTTGCCGACCTCATCGCCCAGGGCCGCGTCGCCGGCAAGCGGGT
>JAGWVB010000212.1 GCA_018971105.1 Burkholderiales bacterium | reverse complement strand
CGCCCGTCGCGCCGACCGCGCAAGCCGCATCGGCTCACGAGCGCCCGATCGCTGCGCCGGCCGTGCGCCGCCGCGCCTGGGAGCTCGGCATCGACCTCGCGACGGTGCGTGCCAGCGGCCCGGGCGGCCGCATCCTGCAGGCCGACCTTGATGCCGCGCCCAAGCCGGCGCCGGCCGCGGCCGCGCCCGTCACTGCACCGATGCGCGCCGCCGCCGTGCCCGCGGCCGACCGCCGCATCCCGGTCGTCGGCGTGCGGCGCATGATCGCGCAGCGCATGCAGGAATCGAAGCGCCGCATCCCGCATTACAGCTATGTCGAGGAGGTCGACGTCACCGAACTCGAGGCGCTGCGCGCGCGGCTCAACGCGCGCCATGGCGCGGCGCGGCCGCACCTGACGCTGCTGCCCTTCCTCGTGCGCGCGCTCGTGCTGGCGCTGGCCGAGCAGGGCCGCGTCAACGCGACCTTCGACGACGAGGCCGGCGTCATCACCGAGCATGGCGCGGTGCATCTCGGCATCGCGACGCAGACCGAGGCCGGGCTGCTGGTGCCGGTGCTGCGCGACGCCGTGGCGCACGACCTCTGGTCGGCGGCGGCCGAGATCACGCGCCTGGCCGACGCGGCGCGCGCCGGCCGCATCGTGCGCGCCGAGCTCAGCGGCTCGACGATCACGCTCACCAGCCTGGGCGCGCTCGGCGGCATCGCGACGACGCCGGTGATCAACCGGTCCGAGGTCGCGATCGTCGGCGTCAACCGCATCGTCGAGCGGCCGATGTGGCGCGACGGCGCCGTCGTGCCGCGGCGCATGATGAACCTGTCGTCGTCGTTCGACCACCGCGTCGTCGACGGCGCCGTCGCCGCCGCCTTCGTGCAGTCGCTGCGCGCGCGGCTCGAGTCGCCGGCTCAGCTCTTCATCGATGGAGGCGCGGCCGGGCGCGACAGCAGCCACAGCCCGGCATAGGTCAGCGCGCCGTCGAGCGGCAGCAGCTCGAGCCCGATGTGCCAGCCGCCCAGCCATCGCGCCTGTTGGCTGTCGACGATCCAGCACAGCAGCGGTGCCGCGACGGCCACCGCCGGCGTCCAGCGGTCGGCGACGCGGCGCCGGCCCAGCATCGCGTAGGCGTAGAGGCCGAGCAGCGGCCCGTAGGTGTAGCCGGCGAGCTTGAGCACGAGGGCGATCATGCTCGGGTCGTCGAGCGCCTTGAAGCCCAGCACCAGCACCATGAACAGCGCCGCGAAGCCGAGATGGACGCGCCGGCGCATGCGCTTGCGCGCCGCCTCGTCGAGGTCGGCGCGCTGCGGCAGGCCGAGCAGGTCGATGCAGGCGATCGAGGTCAGCGCGGTGAGCGCGCCGTCGGCGCTCGGGAACAGCGCCGAGACCAGCGCGACGACGAACAGCAGCTGCACCGGCGGCGGCAGCGCCGCCTGCACGATGGCCGGGAACAGGCGGTCGCCGCGCGCCGTGACGCCGACCTCGGGCGCGACGAGCGTCAGCAGCCCGCCAAGGTAGAGGAAGACGGCGACGACGGCGAGCAGCACGACGCCGAGCAGCAGCATGTTCTTCTGTGCATCGGCCAGGCGGCGGACCGACAGGCTCTTCTGCATCATCTCCTGGTCCATGCCGGTCATCGCGATGGCGATGAAGACGCCGGCGAGCAGCTGCTTGACGGCGTAGTCGGGCGCCCGTGGCTCGAGCACCCAGAGCCGCGCGAGGCCGGCGTGTCGCATCGCCCGCCAGCCGGCGAGCGGGTCGAGCCCGAGCTGCTGCAGCAGCAGCGCCGTGCAGACGAAGAGCCCGAGCAGCATCGCCGCCGTCTGCAGCAGGTCGGTGTAGACGATGGTGTGCACGCCGCCCTCGATCGTAACGACGAGGATGAGCGCCAGGATGGCCGCCGCCGTGAGCCAGAACGGCACGCCCAGCGCGTCGAGCAGCAGCCATCGCAGCACGACGATGACGAGGTACAGCCGGGCCGTCGCGCCGAGCGTGCGCGCGGCGATGAAGAACGCCACGCCGGTGCGGTGCGAGCGCGGGCCCAGGCGCTGCGCCAGCACGCCGTAGATCGACGTGAGGCCGAGCCGGTGATACAGCGGCAGCAGCGCCCAGGCGATGACCAGATAGCCCAGCGCCTGGCCGATGACGAGCTGCAGATAGCCGAACTGTTCGATGCCGACGGTGCCCGGCACGCTGACGAAGGTGACGCCCGAGAGCGAGGTGCCGATCATCCCGAACGCGACGATGGGCCAGGGGCTGTTGCGGCCGCCGCTGTAGAAGGCGTCGCTCCCGGCATGGCGCGCGGTGCGCCAGGCGATGCCGAGCAGGAGCGCGAAATAGCCGGCGACGCAGACCAGCAGCCCGGTCACGGGACTACGCTGCGCACGGTGCCCGGTCCGGGATGAGCGCTTGGGATCGGCCGGGGGCAATCATGCCGGCTCAGGCGGCATCGATCAGGCTGCGGATGGCGCCGCCCAGCGCCGGCAGCCGCCAGGTGCTGGCGCAGCGCGGCTGCGGCGCGTGGCGCGTGCCGAGGTTCGTGAACACGACGACGATCGCGTAGCGGCCGCCGCCGCCGCCGCGCTGCACGATGCCGGCGTCGGCGGCGTAGTTGAGCGTGTTGCCGGTCTTGTGCGCGTAGGCCGGCGCGTCGGGCAGGCCCTCGACCCAGCCCGGCAGGTCGCGCAGCGAGCCCGAGGACAGCACGCCGTCGAGCTGCTGGCGGCGCAGCAGCTCGACCAGATGCGCCGCCGACTCGGGTCGCAGCGGCTTCGACCCGGGCGGCAGCCAGGGCGGCTGCGGCGTCTGTCCATCGATCAGCCACAACAGCCGCAGCGTGTCCCAGGCCGTCATCTGGATGCGGCCGACGCCGGCACCGTCGGCGTTGCCCCAGCCGCCGGCCGCGGTGGTGCCGCGCAGGCGCAGCGTCGGCAGGCCGCAGCGCCCGAATTCGGCGTGCAGCGGATCGATCATGCCGAGCCGGTGCAGCTGCCTGACGAGTTCGGTCGTCGCGTCGTTGTCGCTCACCGTGAGCATCGGCGCCAGCGCGTGCGGCCAGGCGGCGATCAGGCCGCGGTCGCGCGCGAGCGCGATGCCGAAGGCGACCATCAGCTTGAGCACCGAGGCCGGATACGGGGCGACGACGCGCAGCGGTCCGTCGCCGTATAGCCGCTCGAAGGGCAGGCGCGACCAGTCGGCGTCGGGCCGCCAGGCGATCGACTCGCCCTGCGCGTCCTGGAGGTCGGCGTCGTAGCGCAGCCCGACCAGCGCGCCGGCGTCGTCGGCCAGCGGCGCGGCGATGCCGCCCGGATGTTCGCGCGAGAACAGCACGTTCGCAAAGCGCGGCGCGGCGCCGGGCGCGAACAGCGCGAGCGCGAGGTCGATGCTCGGGAAATGCGCCAGCGCCGCGCCGCCGCGCTCGGCATCGGCGGTGGCGCCGAAATCCTGCGCCTGCACGGCGCGCAGCAGGTCTCGGGCGAGCTCGGCGTCGGCAGGCATGGGCGCGGGTCAGTGGAGCGCGTAGTCTACGGGCCGCTCCCAAGTTTCCTTGACCCCCAGGGGCCACGCAGGGGCCCCTTTGGGTCCCGTGGGGCCTGACGCGTAGCGGGCGGGCCCGGGGGCGCTCAGAAGAAGGTGTAGCGCAACGAGAACTGCCCCGTCAGTCCGCGCGGGTCGGCGACGCGCGGATCCCAGCCCGTGCCGACGGCGTTGTCGACATCGTGCCAGGTGAACGGCGGCGTGCGGTCGAACAGGTTGAGTGCGCCGACCGAGATCTGCAGGTTCTTCGTCGGCGAGATCGTCGTCACCAGATTGAAGGTCGTGTAGCTGGCGACGTGGCGCTGATGGAAGGCCGGCACCGAGCTGAGCGTGGTGTGGTCCTCGTCGTTGTAGCCCGACGCATAGAAGGCCGACAGCGTCGTCGACACCTGCGGCGTGCGGTAGGTCGCGGCGAGGTTCGCCTTCCACGGCAGGTACAGCGTGGTGTTGGTCCACTGGCCGACGTACTGGATCATCGGCGTGCCGGTGATCAGTTGCTCCTGGTCGCTGATCATCTTCGTCGCCGTCAGCGAGAGGTCGAGCCGGTTGCCCAGCAGCGGCGTCGTGTACGAACCTGCGATGTCCAGCCCCTTGGTCATGCTGCCGCCGGCATTGATCCAGCCGGCCTGGATCGAGGTGATCGCCTGCGTCGCCGGGTCGCGCGTGAAGTTGTGCGCGAACACCGCGTAGTTCGCCAGCTCCTGCGACACCGTCAGGTTGTGGATGCGATCGTTCATCCGGATCTGCCAGTAGTCGATCGAGGCGCTCATGTCCTTGAGCGGCGAGAACACCATGCCCAGCGAGGCCTGGCGCGAGGTCTCGGGCTTGAGGTTCGGGTTGCCGCCGGCCATGTAGGGCACGCTGGTGAGCGAGCAGGACGGGTTGTTCGCCGCCGCCGGGTCCTTGGGATTGGGGCAGAGCAAGGGGTCGGCGATCGACCCCGTGGTCGCGAGCTGGACCTGGCCCAGGTTCAGCTGCTGCGGCGTCGGCGCGCGGAAGCCCGTGTTGTACGAGCCGCGGAAGAGCAGGCTGCGCGTGGGCGTGAACTTGAACGCGATCTTCGGGTTCGTCGTGCCGCCGATGCCCTGGTAGCGGTCGTAGCGCAGCGCGGCGCGCAGCTCCAGGCTCGACAGCACCGGCACCAGCAGTTCGCCGTAGACGGCGCTGACGCCGCGCGTCGTGTCCGGTGCGGCGGCGTTGCCCGGGCAGCCCATCACGGAATTGGGCAGCGCCATGTTCGCGACCGTGAAGGTCGAGACGCAGTTGTAGAACTGCGATCCGGTGAAACCGTAGAACTCGCGCCGCAGGTCGGTGCCCAGGGAGAAGGCGAGGTCGCCCGCGGGCAGCTTGTACAGATTGCCCGAGACGTTGGCGATCAGCTCGTCGACCCGGGTCTTGCCGCCGAACATGCGGCCGTGGACCTTCGTGGCGTCGACGGCCGCCATCGCCTGCGGCGTCTGCGACTGGCCCGGCATCAGGAACGGGTTGTACAGACCGGATGCCAACAACGCGACGAGCTTGTTCGTGTCGGCATAGCCGTCGACCATCTCGGCGTAGCCCGCGGCCTCGCCGCGCGAGAGCGAGACGCTGTAGTCGTAGTTCCCGACCGTGCCGTCGACGCCGAGGGCGAGCCGGTCGTTGGTCGATTCGTTGCCCAGCGTGCGGTAGCCCCAGTCCTGCATGCGCAGGCGATAGGCGATGGGCTTGGTCGGATCGAAGTTGTTGGCGCCGTACAGCGCCTGCATGTTCGCGTAGTACGGGCCGCCGACCGGGTAGTTCGTGACCGGGTTGGACGTGGTGCTGAACTGGTAGGAGACGAACTCGCCCAGCGAATAGGTGCGCGAGCCGACGAATTCGACGAAGCCGGTGGCCTGGTTGCCGAGGTTGAAGTTGGCGCGCAGGACCCCGCTCGTCGTCTCGCTCGGCGCCGTCAGCATGTACTGGCGGCCGTAATCGGTGCCGCAGCGGTAGGTGCTGTTGGGCACCGTGTAGCCGAAGCCGGTGAGCACGGTGGGATTGGCCTGCTGGCTCACGCCGAAGGGCACCGAGGCGCAGCCCGGACCGAGCGCGAGCGCATTGATCACGGTGTACTTCGTCGGGTCGGTGGCGCCGATGGTCGTGCCGCTGCTCGGCAGCGCGGTGCCGTTGCTGCCGATGATGTTGGCGAAGTAGGGCGAGCTGGTCGTATCGGGTGCGAGCCCGAGCGCGGGCTGATAGCCGGCGGTCCAGGGGCGGTCGACGCCGCGCAGGATCGCGTCGGTGCTGCGCGAGATGTTGGCGCTGACGTTGTAGCCCTGGCTGTCGAGCTTGCCCCAGCCGCCCGAGATGCTGATCTTGCGGCGCTGGCCGCCGCCGCTTTGCAGCGGCGTGCTGTACTGCGCGCTCGCCTGCAGGCCCTGGTAGTCGCGCTTGAGGATGAAATTGATGACGCCGCCGATCGCGTCGGTGCCGTAGATCGCCGAGGCGCCGTCCTTGAGCACCTCGATGCGGTCGATCATCTCGATCGGGATCGCATTCAGGTCGACGGCACCGCCCGACATGCCCTGGTTCGACAGGCGCCGGCCGTTGAGCAGTACCAGCGTCCCGGTCGGTCCGAGCCCGCGCAGGTTCGCGTACGAGCCGCCGCCGGCGAGCCGGTCGCCTTCCTGGCCGAACACGCTGTTGCTCGAGACCGGATTGTTGGCGTTCAGCGAATTGGCCGAGAGCGCGCGCAGCACGTCGTCGGCGCTGACCAGGCCCTGCTGCTGGATGTCCTTGGCCGTGATCACCTGCAGCGGCAGCGCCCCCTCGTCCCGCACGCCCTTGATGCGCGAGCCGGTGACCTCGACGCGCTGCGCCGGCGCCTCGGTCGACTGGGCCAGCACAGGGCCGGCCAGACCCAGCAGCGCGAGGCTGCCGGCGACGGTCTTCAACTTCATCATCGCGATTCCCCCAGCAAGGAACCATCGGCCGCCCGGCGGATTCGGGGTCCGCCAGACCGACGTGGCCCGTGGTTGTAAGAAGGAGTCACGGTACCGCAAGCTTCGACACGTCGCAGACACAATCGGGTTTGACCTGAGGGGCTCGATGCGCGAAAGCAACATCGCGCGCGCGGCCCGTATCCCGTCCACCCGCCTCCGGAACGCCGCATGCCGATCGATCGCCGCAGCTTCTTCGCCACTGCGACCCTGGCGGCCGCCGGCCTGCCGGCAGCCGCCGCGCCGCCGCCGCCACGCCTGCGCGCCCGGCGCCTGCAGCCCGGCGACACGATCGCGCTCGTCAGTCCGGCAGACGCGACCTTCGAGCGCGAGCCGATCGAGATCGCGATCGAGTCGTTGCAGGCGCTCGGCTTCAAGGTGCGGCAGGCGCCGCACCTGCGTGCGCGCCGCGGCCCCTACGGCGGCACCGACGCCGAGCGCGCCGGCGACATCAACGCGATGTTCGCCGACCCCGGCGTGCAGGGCATCCTCGCGCTCACCGGCGGCTCGGGCTGCAACCGCATCCTGCCCCTCGTCGATTACCCGGCCATCCGTCGCAACCCGAAATTCCTCGGCGGCTATTCCGACCTCACGGCGCTCATCAATGCGGTCCAGCACCGCACCGGCCTCGTCACCTTCCATTGCCCGATGGGGGCGTCGGCATGGAACGCGTTCAGCGTGCACTGGCTGCGCGCTGCGGTCGTCGACGCCCAGGCGCTGACGCTGGTCAACGGCCGCGAGCCCGAGGACGAACTCGTGCCGCACCGGGATCGCACCTGGACGCTGCGCGGCGGGCGTGCGCGCGGCCGGCTCGTCGGCGGCAACCTCGCCGTGCTGAGCTCGATCGCCGGCTCGCCGTACTGGCCCGATTTCGACGGCGCCATCCTCTGCCTCGAGGAGGTCAACGAGTACCTCTACCGCGTCGACCGCATGCTCTCGACGCTCAAGCTCGCGGGCGCGCTCGACCGCCTCGCCGGCGTCGCCCTGGGCGCCTTCACGAACTGCGGACCCGGCAGCGACGGCTACGGCTCGCTGACGCTGGACGAGATCTTCGACGATTACTTCGGGGGCCTGGGCATCCCCGTCTACGCCGGCGCCAGCTTCGGTCATATCCAGCGCAAGTTCACGCTGCCGGTCGGGCTCGACGTCGAGATCGACGCCGACGCCGGCACGCTGCGCTATCTCGAGCCGGCCGTGCTCGCCTGAGGGCCGTCGCCGTCGCCGTCGCCGCGGGCGCTGCGGCTCGCCTCGGCGCCGGCGTCGCGCTGCAGCCGCAGCGACCACAGCGCCGCCAGCGCCAGCAGCAGGCCGCTGCTGACGAGCGCGACGCGGAAATCGACCAGCGCCAGCGC
>JAGWVB010000497.1 GCA_018971105.1 Burkholderiales bacterium | reverse complement strand
TCGGCCTCGAGCGCGAAGTCGATCATCATGATCGCGTTCTTCTTCACGATGCCGATGAGCAGGATCACGCCTATGAGGGCGATGATGGAGAAGGGCGTGTTGAACAGCATCAGCGCCAGCAGCGCGCCGACGCCGGCCGAGGGCAGCGTCGAGAGGATCGTCACCGGGTGCACGAGGCTCTCGTAGAGGATGCCGAGCACGAGGTAGATCGTCAGGATCGCGGCCAGGATCAGCAGCGGCTGCGAGGCCAGCGACTGCTGGAACGCGTTCGCCGTGCCGGCGTAGCTGCCGCGCAGCGAGACCGGCACGCCGAGCTCCTTCATCGCGGCGTCGATGGCCGTCGTCGCCTGGCTCAGCGAGACGCCCAGCGGCAGGTTGAAGCTGATCGTCGACGCCGGCGTGCCGCCCTGGTGGCCGATCGACAGCGGCGTAGTCGTCATCTCGACGCGCGCGAACGCGCTCAGCGGCACCTGGTTGCCGTTGGCGCTGGTGGCGATGCGCGCGCCCACCGGCGCCGCGAGCTGGGCGTTGGTGGCGGCGCCGTTGGGCACGCGGTTGGCGCCGATGCCGGTCTGCACCTTGCTCGTCGCCGGCCGCGTCGCGAAGAGGGCGTTGTTGGCGCCCGTGAGGTTGGCGGCGATGCCGGTGCGCACGCCGCTCGTCGTGCGCAGCGAGGCCGCCGAGCCGACCAGCGGCTGCTGCGCGCCGAGCGCGTTGTTGACGTAGATCTTGTCCAGCGACGCCGGCCCCTGCAGGTAGGGCGTGTCGAGCTCCATCACGATGCGGTACTGGTTCAGCGGGTTGTAGATGACGCCGACCTGGCGCTGGCCGAAGGCGTCGCCCAGCGTCGTGTCGAGCGCGCTCATCGTCACCCCGAGCCGCGCCGCGGCGTCGCGGTCGACGAAGATCGAGGTCTGCAGCCCATGGTCGGCCTGGTCGGTGTCGACGTCGGTGATCTCGGGCAGCTGCATGAGCGCGTTGCGCACGCGCGGCTCCCACTCGCGCAGCGTCTCGTTGTCGTCGGCCTGCAGCGTGTACTGGTACTCCGAATTCGAGGGCCGGCCGCCGATGCGGATGTCCTGCACCGGGAACATGAACAGGCGCGCGCCCGGCTCGTGCGCGAGCTTGCCGCGCAGCCGCGCGATCACCGCGTCGGCCGAGAGCTTGCGCTGCGCCAGCGGCTTGAGCGTGATGTAGAAGAAGGCCGTGTTGCGGCCGCCGAAGCCGGTGCCGCCGCTGACGAACTGCACCGCCGGGTCGGCGGCGACGATCTGGTTGAAGCGGATCACCCGCTTCTCCATCATCTGGTACGAGCTGCTCTGGTCGGCCTGCACGCCGCCGATGATGGCGCCCACGTCCTGCTGCGGGAAGAAGGTCTTGGGGATGGTCGCGTAGAGGTCGACGTTGAGCGCGATCACCGCCAGCAGCGAGATCAGCGCCACCGGCTGGTGGCGCAGCGTCCACGCCAGCGAGCGCCGGTAGCCGCGCACGAGCAGGCGCTGCAGCCGCGCGGCGAGGCGCGCGGCGCGGCCGGGG
>JAGWVB010000211.1 GCA_018971105.1 Burkholderiales bacterium | reverse complement strand
AGGTTGCGGCCGGTGCTGATGACAGCATCGGTGGCGATTCTCGGGCTGCTGCCGATGCTCTTTTCCCAAGGCGTAGGAGCGGAGACACAGAGACCGCTTGCGACGGTCGTCGTGGGCGGGTTGATCAGTTCGACGGCGCTTACGCTGCTGCTGCTCCCGCTGATGTATGAATGGCTGATGACCCGTAGGGGGCAAAAGAGCAGCGTAAATCAAACCGGCGAAACCACATGACGGACCTACCACACGAGAAACGCTTGCGGAATATTCCGACAGGCATCTGGGCTCTCGGCTTCGTTAGCATGCTGGCGGATATCTCTTCGGAAATCATCCACAGCCTGCTGCCGGTATTCCTTGTGTCGGTGCTGGGTGCAAGCGCCTTCACCGTCGGCCTCATCGAAGGCGTTGCCGAATCGGCCGCGCTGATCGTCAAGGTGTTCTCCGGCACGTTGAGCGACTATCTCGGCAGGCGCAAGATGCTGGCCGTCATCGGCTACGGCCTCGGCGCGCTGAGCAAGCCGCTGTTCGCCATCGCGACGAGTGCCGGCATGGTGTTCACCGCGCGCTTCGTGGACCGGATCGGCAAGGGGATTCGCGGCGCGCCCCGCGATGCGCTGGTGGCGGACATCGCGCCGCCCGGTGTGCGCGGCGCAGCCTACGGGTTACGGCAGTCTCTGGACACCGTCGGCGCATTCACGGGCCCGTTGCTGGCGGTGGGGCTGATGCTGCTGTGGGCGGACGATTTCCGCGCCGTGTTCTGGGTTGCGATCATTCCAGGCGTCCTTGCCGTCGCATTGTTGTTCTTCGGGGTGCAGGAGCCGGCGCGGCATCCGCGTGAGAAACCCGTCAATCCCGTCCACTGGCGCGAACTCAAGCGCCTGAGCCGAGCCTATTGGTGGGTCGTGGCGATCGGCGCCATCTTCACCCTGGCGCGTTTCAGCGAGGCCTTCCTGATCCTGCGTGCCCAGCAGGGCGGATTGCCGATGGCATGGGTGCCGCTGGTGCTGGTGGCGATGAACCTCGTCTACGCGGCCTCCGCGTATCCCTTCGGCAAGCTGTCGGACAGCATGAGCCACACTAAGCTGCTGGCGCTTGGCCTGATTGTGCTGATGGTTGCGGATTTCGTGCTCGCCTATGCCCAGTCCTGGGGCGTGGTATTCGTCGGTGTCGCCCTGTGGGGCCTGCACATGGGCATCACCCAAGGGCTGCTGGCGACCATGGTGGCGGATACCGCGCCCGCCGATCTGCGCGGCAGTGCGTTCGGGTTCTTCAATTTGCTCAGCGGCTTGACCATGCTGGTTGCCAGCGCGCTGGCCGGTCTGTTGTGGGACCACTTCGGCGCCAGCCGGACTTTCATCGCAGGCGCGATGTTCAGTGTCCTTGCCCTGTTCGTGCTCGGGTTGCGCAGCAAGGCTTTCGCCTCGAATGCACCTTCAGGCTGAAGGGCTCGATACGATGCCGAACGAAGTCAACGGACTCACCGACGCGGAAGTCCTGGCGCGCATCGCGCAGGGCGAAGTCAATCGGTCGACGGCACCGACGAGCCGCACAACCCTGGCGATCGTGCGCGCCAACGTGCTCACCCGTTTCAATGCAATCCTCGGGGCACTGGCCGTCGTGATCCTGATGACCGGGCCGTTGCAGGATGCGCTTTTCGGCGGTGTGTTAGTTCTCAATACCCTGATCGGCATCGTCCAGGAGCTCCGGGCAAAATGGACGCTCGACCGCCTGGCACTGGTGAGCCAGCCCAAGGCCCGCGCGGTTCGCTCCGGACGGATCGTCGACATCCCGACGGGCGAGATCGTTCTGGACGACATCCTGGAGTTGACGCCGGGTGACCAAGTGGTGGTCGACGGCGTCATGCTCAGCGCCCTGGGGCTCGAAATCGATGAATCCCTCCTAACTGGCGAGTCGGCCGCGGTGCCCAAACGGCCCGGGGAGGATGTGCTGTCGGGAAGCTTCGTCGTCGCTGGCACCGGCCGCTGCCGGGTGACCAGGGTCGGAGCCTCCGCCTACGGGCATCGCCTCGCCAGCGAAGCCAAACGCTTCAGCCTGGCGCATTCCGACCTGAGAGCAGGGATCAACCGGATTCTGCGTTACATCACGTGGGTCATCGTGCCCACTGCGGCACTCTTGTTTGCCGGTCAATTCGTCGTCCAGGCACAGGTTGGCGACGCCCTGTTGTTCTCCGCAGCCGGCGTGGTCGCGATGGTGCCGGAGGGACTGGTGTTGTTGACGAGCCTTGCCCTGGCGGTAGGCGCCGTCAGGCTGGCCCGCCGTCGGACGCTGGTCCAAGACCTCCCCGCGACCGAGACGCTGGCCAGGGTCGACGTGATCTGCCTCGACAAGACCGGCACGCTGACCGAGCGGGAACCACGGGTCGAGCGCATCGAGCTGCTGGGCGACCATCCCGATGCGATGGACGCGCTGGCGGCCCTGGCAGCAGCCGAGTCCAAGCCGAATGCCACGCTGCGGGCGATCGGGCGTGCCTACCCAAGGGAACAAGGCCATGCCGTTACCGATTTCGCGCCTTTCTCGTCGGCGCGCAAATGGAGCGGCGCGACGCTGGATGAGTTGGGCACCTGGGTCCTTGGCGCGCCCGATGTGTTGCTGTCGGATATCCCCGGCAGCGACACCGTGCGACGCCGCGCAGAGGAGCATGCCCGGTCGGGGCGGCGCGTGCTTCTTCTTGCCAAGACCGGTGGCAGGCTCATGGCCGACCGGCTGCCGGACAATCTCGTTCCTGCCCTCCTGGTTCTGCTGACCGAACAAGTTCGCGCCGATGCGGCCGAAACGCTGCGGTACTTCGACGCACAGGGCGTCACGATCAAGGTCCTCTCGGGAGACCATCCGGCCACCGTCAGCGGCGTTGCAACACGGCTCGGAATCGCACAGGGCAGCGATCCCGTCGATGCACAAGCGCTGCCGCAAGACGCGGAAACGCTGGCCGGACTGGTGGAAACGCGCTCGGTCTTCGGCCGGCTGTCACCCCAGCAGAAACAGTCGCTCATCGCGTCGCTCCAGGCCAACGGCCACGTGGTCGCGATGGTGGGCGACGGGGTCAACGACGTCCTGGCGCTCAAGCGCGCCGACATCGGCATCGCGATGGGCGCCGGTGCCGGTGCCGCCCGCGCCGTCTCCCACCTCGTACTGCTCGACAATCGGTTCGCGAGCCTGCCGTCGGTCATCGCTGAGGGCCGCCGTGTAATCGGCAACGTCGAACGGCTGGCAGCGCTGTTCCTGACCAAGACGGTCTACGCCATGCTCCTGGCGCTGGCCGTCGGTGTTGCCGATGTCACGTTCCCCTTCCTACCGCGGCATCTGACCCTCATCGGGGCGCTGACGATCGGCATCCCCGCCTTTTTCATGTCCCTCGAACAAAACGGCCAGCGGGCGCGTCCCGGTTTCGTCGGGCGCGTTCTGCGCTTTGCCGTGCCCAGCGGCCTGTTCGTCGCCGGTGCGACGTTTGCCGCCTACGCGCTCATCCACACGTATTCCGGCGGCAGCCTGGCGCAAGCCCGTACTGCCGCCACGGTGACTCTGTTCGCCGTGGCGAGCTGGGTTCTCGTCCTGGTGGCGCAACCGCTCACGCCGCGTCGCTGGCTTCTTCTCGGTGGGACGGTGACTGCGTTCGTGACCGTGCTCGGCGTGCCGCCGCTGCGCGCATTCTTTGCCCTGGAACGCCTGCCACTCGAAGCCTGGCTCGCCGTTGCCGTGATCGCCAGCGCGGCTGCCGGCGTCCTGCATTGGAGCACCGCGGTCGCCGCCCACGTCCCCGCGGAGGCGATGAAAGCCCGGCCACTGCGGAGGAAGGACATCGTGACGTGGGTACTCAGCGCGGACAGCCCCAAATGGTTTCTCGTGGCTGCGGCGGTACTCGTCGTGGGCGGCGCCTGGCTGTTTTTCGGCGTGCTGGAGGATGTCATCAGCCACGATCCGCTTGTGGACGTGGATGTCTTCGTGTACCACCTGCTGCAGTCGCTGCGCACCCCTGCAATGGATAGTGTGATGATCGCCTTCACCGAGTTGGGCGACGCGCAAGTCCTGCTGCCGGTGATACTCATCGCGCTGGCGTGGTTCCTTATCCACCGGCTGTGGTTGACAGCGGGATATTGGCTCGCCGCCATCGGTGGTGCCGAAGTGCTGGCCAAGGTGCTGAAGCTAGCGCTGCATCGGCAGCGCCCCGGGCCGTTTTATAGTGGAATCGAGCAGTTCTCCTTCCCGAGCGGACATGCCACGATGAGCGTGGTGGTCTACGGCTTCCTGGCGTTTCTGGTGTGCCGCGCGGCGCGCTCCGGTTTCCGCAAGGCCGCCATCTCCTTGACCGCGACGTTGATTACCTTGATCACGCTGTCCCGGCTCTATCTCGGCGCACACTGGCTGTCGGATGTGCTGGGCGGTCTGAGTTTCGGTGTGGCCTGGATCGCCGCATTGGCCATCGCCTATGAATATCAATCCCATGAGCAACTCCGGCCAGAAAAATTTGCAGCCCTCATGCTGGCGACCCTGATCATCGCAGGAGGAGTGCATATCTCATTGAGCCACGATACCGATCGCTCGCGCTACGCGCCGCACCCAATGTTCACACGGACATCCCTTCAAAATGCCGATCCTTGCCAGCCAACAGTCTCGAAGTCAGATATGGGTAGGTCTGAAGCCGCCCGCTGTTTGCACGGCATTTCGCCAGCCGCGGATAGAGGACGAACCAACTTGAATCAAGCAGCATGAACAGCCATGGCTTCCATTGAGCGAACCGCCTATCCACGCTTCAAGCGCAATCCTTCGATACGGGAACTCGAAGCCCTCTATACGCCGACCGATGACGAAATGCACTTCGCACGCATCATCGCGCGCAAGTACCAACCGCGATTTGGGCTGTTGTTGCTCCTCAAGGCATTCCAGCGCCTGGGCTACTTTCCAGCGGTGGACGACATCCCGGCAACCATCGTTCAGCATGTTCGCATCGCGGCCGGCATCGACGCGGAGATCCCGTCTCTCTATGCGGAATTGCGCACTCTGTATCGGCATCACCAAGCGATCCGGGAGCGCCTGGGCGTTTCGGCTTGGGGCGAAGAAGGACTGCGGGTGGCGAGCGAAGCGATGGCGGCCGCCGCCGAGGTCATGGACAACCCGGCGGACCTCATCAACGTGGCCATCGAGGAACTGGTGCGCCAGCGTATCGAGTTGCCGGCCTTCAGCACCCTCGACCGGCTCTCAAGGCGCATCCGCACCCTGGTCAATGGACGGTTCTTTGAGGCCGTGATGGCGCGACTGTCCGAGGCCGAGCGCGGACAACTCGACGCCTTGCTCGAAGTCGGCGACAGCCCTCAGAAGAAGAGCCTGTTCTTCGCGCTCAAGCAACTCCCCAAACGCTCTTCCCTGGAGCACTTACAAGAGTTGCTCGACCACATCGTGAAGTTGTCCGTCACCGTTGGCGCCGACCATCATTTGACGGGCATCCCCAACGTCAAGATCAAGCACTTCGCGGCCGAGGCCAAGGTGCTGGATGCCGCAGAACTCAAGAAGTTCACCCCGCCCAAGCGCTACGTGCTGGTCTTGAGCATGATCCATCGCGCCCGCGTCCAGGCCCGCGATGACCTGGCCGACATGTTCATCAAGCGCATGAACCACATCCACCGGCGGGGCAAGGATGAACTGGAACGGCTGCGCGTCCGCTACCGCCAGAAGACCGAACATCTGGTGGCGACGCTGGCCGATGTCATCCAGGTTCTGGAAGCTCAGCCGGTGGATGCCGAGGCCGGCCGTTCCATTCGTTCCCTGTTGTCGAACCGGGGCGGTGCCCAAACCCTGCAAGACGACTGTGCCGCCATCAACGCCTTCAGCGGCGACAACTACTTCTCGCTACTGTGGCGCTTCTATCGCAGCCATCGACCGACATTGTTCCGCATGGTGCACCTGCTGGTCATGACCTCGACGAGCGAAGACAAGTCGCTGATGCAGGCGCTGGAGGTCCTGCTGGCACACGAAAATCGCAAGGGCGGCTGGATCGACGAGGCCGTGGACTTCTCTTTCACCAACGAGCGCTGGAAGCGGACGGTGCTGGTGAAGGCCGACGACGGCGAGCGCATCAGCCGGCAGCACTTCGAAGTGTGCGTGTTTTCCGCACTGGCGTCGGAAATCAAGTCGGGCGATGTCTCCATCCAGGGGTCGGAAGCCTATGCCGATTACCGCGAGCAACTGCTGTCCTGGGAGGAATGCGAGCCCTTGGTCCCGGAGTATTGCCAGCAGTTGGGCTTTGCGGATGCCCCGGCAGGGTTCGCCCACAGTCTGCGCGAGGGCCTGACGGAGATCGCTGCGGTTGTGGATGCCGGGTTTCCGGAGAACAAGTCGCTGGGCCTCGACGAATCCGGCCTGCCCGTGCTCAAGCGCAGCACGCCGCGGGAGCCGAAAGCGTCGGCCCGTGAACTGGAAACGACGCTGCTGCAGCGCCTGCCGGAACGCAACGTGATCGATGTGCTTTGCAACGTGGCGCACTGGACTAGTTGGAACCGGCATTTCGGGCCGCTTTCTGGCTCCGATCCCAAGATCGAGAACCCCGGTGAGCGCTACATCCTCACCACCTTCACCTACGGCTGCAATCTCGGGCCGATGCAGGCGTCGCGCCATCTGCGCGGGGCGGTTACGCCCCACATGCTATCGTTCATCAATCGGCGGCACATCAATGCCAACAAGCTGAATGCCGCGCTCCGGGACATCGTCAACCACTACCACGCCTTTCAATTGCCGAAGGTGTGGGGCGAGGGCAAGTCGGCGGCGGCCGACGGCACCAAGTTCGACATGTTCGACCAGAACCTCCTGGCGGAGTACCACATCCGCTATGGCGGCTATGGCGGCATTGCCTACCACCATGTGGCCGACAACTACGTGGCGCTGTTCAGCCACTTCATCCCATGCGGGGTCTGGGAAGCGGTCTACATCATCGAGGGGCTGTTGCAGAACAAATCGGACATCCAGCCGGATACCATCCACGCCGATACTCAAGGCCAGTCGGCTCCGGTCTTCGCGCTGGCCTATCTGCTGGGCATCAAGCTGATGCCGCGCATCCGCAACTGGCACGACCTAGTGTTTTTCCGACCCAGCAAGGAAACGACCTACCAGCACATCGACGGGCTGTTCAAGGATGCCATCGACTGGGACTTGATCGAAACCCACTGGAAGGACTTGCTGCGCGTGGTGCTGTCGATCAAGGCCGGAAAAATTTCGTCGTCGACTCTGCTGCGCAAGCTGGGCAACTACAGCCGCAAGAACCGACTCTACCAGGCTTTCCGGGAACTGGGGCGGGTGGTGCGGACTGCATTCCTGCTGAACTACATTTCGGATCTGGAATTGCGCGACCAGATCACGGCGACGACCAACAAGGTGGAAGCCTACAACGGGTTCTCCAAATGGTTGTTCTTCGGCGGCGAAGGCGTCATTGCGGACAACGACCCGGAGGAGCAGGAGAAGATCATCAAGTACAACGACTTGGTGGCCAACGCCATCATTTTCCACAACGTGGTGGATCAGACTCGTATTCTTCGGGAACTCAAGGAGGAGGGATTTCCGGTGGCCCGCGAAGACGTGGCCACCTTGAGTCCCTATGTTACCAGCCACATCAAGCGCTTTGGCGATTACATCATCGACGCTGAAGCTGTGCCGGAGCCGATTGATCCGTCGCTGCCCATCTGAGAAAAGTGGGACTAGAACCGGGTTGCACCGACTCTATGTCCTATTTTTACACGTATATCGGCTATACCCGCCCTACGACGCGGGCTGGCTGGCGCGCCTGCGCCTGGCGGACTTCGATGCCGACCGCCCCGCCCTCATCCAGGGAGCCGACATGGCGGCAGCGATGGCGCGCCATGCCCGCCTGCATCGGATC